>NZ_JBNATZ010000151.1:0-6241 GCF_049701015.1 Desulfofundulus sp. | reverse complement strand
CAATGTAGATAACCGGGTGTGTATTACTCGTCGTGGTAATGGTTACCTCCCCCTTAGTTTCCTTCTCCCAGCTCAACAAAGAGGCGAGTAATATTAGTTTTGCTCAGGCGACCGATAACCTCGAGGTCCTTATTTTTGTCGCCCCCCTCAACCGGACGTACTACGGGCAGGGCATCCACTTCGTGGGTAATTAATTTTTTAGCTGCCAGCCAAACCGAATCCTCAGGGCCGACGGTAATGACATTGGGCATCCGGGTCATGACCACACCCACGGGCAATTTATGGATATCCTGTCCCCCCAGGGTAATCTTCAAGAGATCCTTACGCGAGATAACTCCCTCCAGAATCCCTCCCTCCCGGACCACAATGAGTGTCCCCACGTCCTCAATGAACATGGTTACCACCGCATCATACACCGAGCAATGCTCCGACACCACTACAGGCACGGACTTTACTTCTCCCACCTTGATGCGGTGGAGCTTTTCGGCAATCACCTTGTTCGGTGTCTTGCCGCTGTAATAGTAGCCCACCCGGGGCCGGGCCTCCAAAAGGCCGGCCATGGTCAAAATAGCCATATCGGGACGCAAGGTGGCCCGGGTGAGGGAGAGGCGCTCGGCAATCTGCTCACCGGTAATGGGACCTTCCTTTTTGACAATCTCCAGAATGGCTTCCTGTCGCTTGGAAAGTTCCAATTTCATCGCCCCTTAAAAGAGCAATTATGCTATACTAATCAACCTTATGACCCCAATTATATATATTATATATTCCTTTAACATTTCCCTTCTGCACGGGAATTAAAATTCATGTATACAATTTAGTTCCTGCCCGGGTAAATATTGATCAACCGTTTAAAACGTTGACCACGGTCCATGCTTGTAAGAGGCAGCCCCACCGGCACCAGAATATTCAGGCCGGTGAAGCGACCAGTTTGCTCAGGTCGGCCACCTCCAGGGCCAGGGTGGCCACTCCTTTGAGCAGGCTCAAACGGTTGTTCCTGATCCTTTCGTCGTCCACCATGACCATGACAGCGTCAAAAAACTGATCAACACCCGGCCGCAGGGAAGCCATGGCTGCCAGCGCCCCCCGGTAATCCCGGGCGGCCAGGTTCCGGCCAACCTCCCTATGAACTTCTTTCAATTTTTCATACAGGGCCACTTCCGCGGGATGTACAAGGGCAGCCGGGTCGACTGTCGTGGAACCGTGTCTGCGGGACAGGTTGTAGGCACGGGTAAAAGCAGTGAGTACTGCTTCAAAATGAGGTTCGGCGCGAAAGGCTTCCAGTGCCCGGGCACGCTGCCAGGCACCGGTTAGATCATCAAGACCGACCGCCAGCACAGCCTCCACCGTATCGTAAGACAATCCCCGGTCGGCAAAAATCCCTTTCAGACGCTGGGCAAAGAAGTCCATCAAGTGGGAAACAACCTGTTCCCTACCCAGTTTTAGTTCAACCCGCCCCCTGTACTGCTCGTAGGCCTGTTCAATCAACCCGCGCAAGGAAAGTATCAGTTCACCCTCCAGGCAGATATAACATACCCCGAGGGCTTGCCGTCGCAACCCGTAAGGATCCTGGGAACCCGTGGGTTCGATACCGATGGCAAAACAACCCACCAGGGTATCCATCTTATCAGCAAGACTCAAAATCCGCCCCGGCATGCTTACCGGCAGCTCATCACCTGAAAAACGGGGCAGGTAATGCTCGTAAATAGCCCGGGCCACTGCCGGGTCCTCTCCGGAAGCCAGAGCATATTCCCGGCCCATAACACCCTGCAATTCGGGGAATTCGTAAACCATACTGGTCACAAGGTCGGCCTTGGCCAGGTATGCCGCACGCAGCACGTGTTCTGTTTCTTTTTCATCAGCGGCCAGAATACGGGCCAGGTAACGGGACAGGCCAATAAGGCGTTCCACCTTGTCGTAAACCGTACCCAAACTCTCCTGCCAGACGACCTTCTTTAAGGCCTCAACCCGGTCTGCCAGGGGTGTGGCCAGATCTTCTTTCCAGAAAAAGGCGGCATCGGCGAGGCGAGCCCGCAACACCTTTTCATTCCCGGCCCGGACGATATCCAGGTGCTCCTGGTTGCCGTTGCTGACAGCGATAAAACGGGGCAGTAATTTACCTGTGGCATCACGCACGGGGAAATAACGCTGGTGTTCGCGCATGGGCGTAACAAGAACCTCTGCGGGCAGGTGCAGAAAAGCTTCGTCAAAGCTGCCGCATAGGGCTGCCGGATATTCCACCAGGTTGGTCACTTCGGAAAGAAGCTCTTCGTCGGGTTCCACCCGACCGCCAACCCGAGCTGCCAGCTCCTGTACCTGGTCCCAGATCATCTTCCGGCGCCGGTCGGGGTCCACCACAACCCGGCCCCGCTCCATAACCTCCAGATATTTAGCGGCATGGGGAATTTCCAGAGGGCCTTCACTTAAAAACCGGTGTCCACATGTAATCCGCCCGGACCGCAGCCCCGCGTAGGAGAAATCAATCACCTGGTCGCCGTAGAGAGCGACCAGCCAGCGAATGGGACGGGCAAAACGCACCTCCAGAGCTCCCCAGCGCATGGGTTTTGGGAAATGCAAGCCGGCAATTATAGAGGGGCAGAGCTCTGCAAGCACTTCCGCTGCAGGCCGGCCCTCCTGACGCTTCACTGCAAAAACGTATTCGACGGGACCCAGGTTTTTCACCACCAGCTCTGAAACATCCACCCCCTGGCTTTTCGCAAAACCCAGGGCTGCACGGGTGGGCTCCCCGGCCGGATTGAAGGCCACTTTAACTGCCGGCCCTTTTACTTCCTGGACCAGTGACTCCTGCACATCACCCAGGTCGTGAACATAGAGGGCCAGGCGCCGGGGCGTGCCATAGGTTTTAATTTCACCAAAGGGCAGCCGGTTCTCCCGCAACAGATTTGCTGCCAGTTCCTTCAATTGTCCCAGGGCCGGGTCCAAAAACCGGGCCGGTATTTCTTCCGTACCAATTTCCAGTAAGAAATCCTGGGTATGCATGTCTGTCCTCCCTCGATAATAAGTTCTCATTCGGTAACTTAACGGTTGTCATTTTAAAAGAGGGTAACCCATTTCCTCCCGCTGGGCCACATAGGCCGCGGCACAGGCGCGGGCCAGGTTGCGTACCCGGTGGATGAAAGCAGTACGCTCGGTAACGCTGATAGCGCCCCGGGCATCCAGGAGGTTGAAGGTATGGGAACATTTGAGCACGTAATCGTACGCCGGCAGGACCAGGCCCTTTTCTACTATGCGCCGGGCTTCCCTTTCGTACATCTCGAAAAGCTTAAAAAGCATATCTGTATCTGCCTCTTCAAAATTATAATGGGAATATTCCACTTCGCCCCTGTGGTGTACATCTCCGTATGTCAGGCCGTTGACCCATTCGATGTCAAAAACATTATCCTTGCCCTGGATGAACATGGCCAGACGCTCCAAACCGTAAGTGATTTCCGCAGAAACGGGATGGCATTCCAGACCCCCGCATTGCTGGAAATAGGTGAACTGGGTGATCTCCATCCCGTCCAGCCATACCTCCCAGCCCAGACCCCAGGCACCCAGGGTGGGGGATTCCCAGTTATCCTCCACAAAACGTATATCATGCTCCCGGGGGTTGATCCCTATGGCCGCCAGACTCTCAAGGTATACCTCCACCACATCATCGGGGGAGGGTTTAAGGATCACCTGGTACTGGTAATAATGCTGCAGCCGGTTGGGATTCTCTCCGTAGCGGCCGTCGGTGGGCCGGCGGGAAGGCTCCACATAGGCCACCCGCCAGGGTTCGGGCCCTAAAACCCGCAAGAAAGTAGCCGGATTCATGGTACCCGCACCCTTTTCCACATCGTAAGGCTGCTGGATAATGCAGTTTTGACCGGCCCAAAAACGGTTTAAAGCCAGGATCAGGTCTTGAAAGTTCATGTAGACATTCCTCCCTGAAACACCTTTATTCCAAGGGACACTCCCCTGGTGGGGCTGCAACAAGACTAAACCGCCCTTTTCCCGGAGGCCCAAAGTCAAATAGTTAGTTTGCAGGCGGGCTTAAAAACTTAAACCCCCCGCCCGGGCATACCATGCCAGGGACGGGAGGTACTTCCCGCGGTTCCACCCTGTTTGGCCGCTACAAGAGCGGCCCCCTCATTTGGTGCAGGCTTTACTCACCGCCACCTGATACGGCGGCTTTCCTCCTGCCGCTCAGGAACCCCTTTCACACGGGTTCGTTTTACCGGGCTCCCACCTTTTCCCGGCTCTCTGTAAAAACTCCCCCGGCTACTCTTTCCCTCATCGCCGGATATTCTGTTGAACAATGTTAATTTATCAAATTGGCGGGCTAAAGTCAACGGGAACGCTGTTTGCCGTCGTCGCATCCCCATTGGCCATATTCTTTGCCAGCGGGAAGGCCGGAATCTTTCCGCACCCCCCCTTACGTAGGGCCCCCAGGTTCGGTATATTGCTGCTCCCCCTCAGCTTTATTTTGCTGATCACCCCGACCGGGACGTTCAATTTCCAGGGTGTAATTCCTGGCCATGGCCGTAACCGCACCCAGGGCTCCCAGCACAGCCAGCTGGCTGCTGGCCAGGGTTCCCACAAGACCCAGTGCCCCCAGGGGAGCGGGCAGTTCCATGACCGTCCTGTCCCCCTGTTTTATCTTGATTTTAGTTTCCTGGCTCCGGTGAAAAAGTTCCTTCAAGTGCTCCAAAAATTCCTGCCCCCGATCCTGGAGTTTTTCCGTGATGTGCTTCCTCTCTTCCTCCAGGCGAATAAGGGCCTGTACGACATCACCTCCGGAAGCATCAAGAGCCTCCTTGGCTTCCTTGTAACTCACCCCCAGGCGAGACCTGATCAGATCGATTTTTTCCAACTCGCTGTTCATGTGCAGCCCGTCCTCCCTGATTCTTTTATTTAACCTTATTTAACCCGGGAGTCCGGCCGTTTATACATGTTCCAGAAGTTCCAGAAAACGAGGGGATTTTATGCGCCTGTCCAGGTGGTACTCCAGATGGGAGCGCAGTACTTCCTTCAACTCCCTGCGAATCGCCATCCCCGCCTGCAACTGACCGAGTCTGCCGGGATCCCAGCGCAACAGAAGTTTCAGGAAATCCACCGTGCCCCGGCAACAGAGCAACCCGTTCCCTTCTTTTCCGGCACAGGTAGCACAGACCACACCTCCGGCCCCGGCATTGAAAACTACCCTGCTGCCTTTAATGGGTCCCCGGCATAAAACACAACTTTCCAGACAGGGCTGATAGCCAAGAATGGTCAGCAGCTTTATTTCAAAGGCCCGGGCCAGCAATTCGCCATCTCCATTACCCAAAACACGCAGCGTTTCCACCAACAATTTAAAAATCGCTTCGCCCGGCTCTTCTTCGGCGGTCATACTGTCCACCAGCTCGGTCAGATAAGCGGCATAGCTCAGCTTATCCAGGCGGCAGCGCAGTTCCGGAAACATCTCCAGCAGTTCGCACTGGCTTACCGTATCCAGACCGTTGCCCCGGCGGAGAAGAAATTGGGAATGGCAAAAGGGTTGCACCGCCCCCCGTTTACGGCTGGTGGGCTTACACGCCCCGTAAGCAATGACTCTCATTTTCCCTTTTTCCAGGGAAAATAAAGTTAATAACTGGTCGGCCTCCTGGATGTTCACGGATTTCAGAACCACCGCCCTGACCTTGTATAACCTCACCTGGCCCACCCTTTCCGCCCGGATAGACAAAATTCGTGTGTACAATCCAGAGAATATAATGAAAGTCTTCCTGTTGTTTACCATATATTTTACTGTATGACGCACAGCCTGACCAGGGTACTTAAGCCGGCCCGAGGGGGTGAAAGTATCAGGTTTGTTATTGTGCCTCTACAAAAGATAAAAATTATCCTCGTTGCCTGCTTGTTTCTGGGCGGCCTTTCTCTGGTACTGCACACCATGACCAGTATCCATCACCAGGCCTCTATCAATGCCCTTTCCTGGGCTTTAGCCGGCCGGGTAATTGTAGTGGATCCGGGACACGGCGGGGTGGATCCTGGAGTGGTGGGGAAAAACAATGTTCTGGAAAAGGACCTGGTCCTGGCCGTGGGGCAAAAGCTGGCCCTCTACCTGCGCCAGAGTGGAGCCAGGGTAATCATGACCCGGGAAGGAGACCATGACCTGGCCGACCCGGAAATAACCGGCCTTTATAAACGGAAACGCCAGGATCTCGCCCGCCGGGTGGCCCTGGCCAACGATCTACCGGCCGATGCCATGGTAAGCATTCACATC
>NZ_JBNATZ010000150.1:0-6290 GCF_049701015.1 Desulfofundulus sp. | reverse complement strand
ATACGGAAAAGATGCCGGCGGTCCCGCCGGTTATATATTGATCGGCCAGGCCGTCCACTTTCACCAGAGCGCCTGTTGATAGATACCCCATAAGTAAAATGGGGAGGACAATTTCATTGGCCGGCAGGCCCAGGATAAAGGCCAGCAGGATGAAGCCGTCCAGGCCCAGGGCCCGCCCCAGTGGTTCCAGAAGACCCGCTCCCCGGGCAAGCAGGCTATGGCCTCCCAGACTGGTGTTTGCCAGCAACCATATCAGGGCTCCCGCCGGGGCGGCAACGGTAACTGCCCTGGCCAGAACAAAGACTGTACGGTCCAGGACGGAGCGGACCAGCAATCTACCCACCTGGGGCTGGCGAAGAGGCGGAAGTTCCAGAGTAAAGGTTGCAGGCACCCCTTTAAGGATGGTTCTGGAAAGCAGCCACGAAGTAAGCAGGGTAATCATTATGCCTGCCAGAATGAGCCCTGCAACGGTAAACGCAGCGGCTATAGAGCTGAAGCCCGGGGCTGCCGCCGGCCCGATAAAAATGGAAGCCAGGGCGATGAGAGTGGGAAAACGGCCGTTGCAGGGGACGAAGTTATTGGTCAGCGTTCCAGAACTGCAACGGAAGGAACTGGGGGCGGTATTTTTCACGCGGGTACCTGTTCGGTAAACGGGGACCGCCGCGGCTCACCTTTTCTCTAACGAAGAAAGCGCGGCGGTCAACCCTGGTATATAACGTATATCTGGTATATAACGTATATAATGTAGATAATGTATCTGGTTTCCCAGAGGCCGGAGAATTGCTTTTTATGTGAATCATCTAGAAATTAATGGGACATTGTGGTAAAATTTTCTCACATTAACCCAAAAGAGGAGGATTGGTAAATTAAGAAGGAGTAAGCTGTTTTCCATTATTGTGGGTCTGCTGTTCGCGTTTGCTGCTTTGGGTCTGCCTGTACCCGCCGGAGCGATCATGCCGCCCGCAGGAAACGCAGCAGAACCTGACCGGGTGATTGTCAAGTTTAAGGCTGGTGTAAGTGAAACAGTTATAAGTGAAACAGTTAAAAGAAGTATTCACAGCAGACACGGCGGAAAGGTAATCAGGGATTTGCCTGCTTCCCTGGGTGCGCAGGTAGTTGAAGTGCCTGCGGGGAAAGCTGAAGAAAAGGTGGACGAGTACCAGAAAGAAAGTGCAGTAGAGTTTGCAGAGCCTGATTACGTGGCGAAAGCCCTGGAAATTCCGAATGACCCTTATTTCCCGAAACAGTGGGACATGGACAATATTGGTCAAACCGGCGGGAAGCCGGGCGCGGACATCGAGGCTTACAAAGCCTGGGACGTAACGAGCGGTAATCCATCGGTAGAAATAGCTATTCTGGACAGCGGTATCGACCAGGACCATGAGGACCTGGCCAGCAAAATATCATCGAATGTAAATTTTTACAACCAGTCAAACATTTGATGACTTATTCGGTCACGGGACCCAGGTTGATGCTTACAAGGCTGTGCAATAGCAATAGCTGGGGAAGACGGGGACGGGAAATCCGTCCCGGGTTTTTTGTTGCGGTAAATTGTTCCTTGACTTCAGGAGAACTTCTTGAATATGGCCAGGGATTCGTCCAGTGATTTTTTGATATCCTTGCCTTCCAGCAGGTCTTTTTCTATTTTTTCAACCATATAGCAGGCCAGCACGGTCAGGCCCACCCGGTTGACGGCTGCCTTGATGGCCGCCAGTTGGGTGACAATATCGCCACAGCTGCGGCACTCCTCAATCATCTTGGAGACACCCCTTACCTGCCCCTCTATTTTTTTCAACCTCTGCAACAATTCTCCCTGTAACAGGTGGTGCCCGGACATCGTGTTATCCCGATCCGGTTTCCCGGCTCCGTTCTCCATATAGTTGCTTCCCATTTGTATTCACCCCCCAAATGTACCTCATAGGGTATGTTTATATTATAACAGAAACAGCGGGCAGCAAACAGTGACGGCACATTTCAGGTCAGGTTGCGCCGGAAACCCACATTCGTGGATCAAAGACTCTGCACCGGCTGCCGACAGTGCGAGATGAACTGCAATGTGGCCGTTCCGGACCAGTTTAACTTTGATCTGGTGGCCCGCCGGGCGGTCTATATTCCCTTCCTCCAGGTACCCGGGGCGGTATGGAAGGGCCCGTCCCCATAATGAAATTCAGACTAGACATTTGCCACTATGGTTTCACAACATTTTAAGGAAAATTTCCACCAGGTGAGGGTCGAACCGGGTTCCTGCCCCTTGCCTGAGTTCTGTCATCGCTTCCTCTGGGGACGTGACTTTTTGGCCGGGCCGGCCGGCAGTCATAGCTTCGTAAGCGTTGGCTATGGCAAGAATGCGGCTCGAGAGGTGGATTTCTTCTCCTTTTAGACCCTGCGGATACCCCTGCCCGTCCCACCGCTCGTGGTGCTGCAGGATTGGCTCGGCCACCTGGTTAAGTGCAGGTGAGCACCTGGCAATCCTGTATCCTAATTCGCAGTGGCGTTTTACCTCTTCCTCTTCATCTTTTGTAAGAGGTTTATTTTTGCGCAGGATGTGAGCCGGGAGGCCCACTTTTCCGATGTCGTGCACCTCGGCCAGCAAGATCAGGTTGTCCATCTCCTCGGGGGGAAGGCCTGCTGCCTTCCCCAGGCGCCACGCCAGTTCCTTAACCCGCCTGGCATGCCTTTCTATATGAGGGTAATTCCTGAAAAGCGCTGTCAGGAGGGAACGGCCTACATCGTACCTGTCTGCAGCGCAATGCTGCAACTTGTCACGGTACATTTCATCGTCTGCCTGCCTGTAAGCATCATAAACGGACCTGCGGGGGGTCTCCGTGACACCCACTCCGGCGGAAATGTTGAGCGGAATGATGGAATGACCCCTGTTGAACTTCTCCTGGGTTTCTATTAAGGACGAGCAAGCTTTCTGTGCCGCTTCCCTATCTCTTGCCGGCAGGATGACGACAAACTCGTCACCACCTACCCGGAAAGCCTCTTCTCCGGGGAATACTTCGCGTATCAGCGCGGCTACCTTTTGAAGCAACTCGTCCCCGTGTTTATGACCCAGGCAGTCGTTAACCGGCTTCAACCCGTCTACGTCACACACGATGACGCTTACCGGCCGCACACCTTCTTCATCCAGCTGGCGGATTCTTTGCTCGAAATGATTGCGGTTGTAAAGGCCGGTCAGGCTGTCAAAAATGCTCAAGCGCCTGAGTTCTTCCTCTACTTGCTTTCGCCCGGTTATGTCTATGATCATGCAAAAAGTTTCTTCCACCTTCTCGTCCTGCTTTACAGGGACCAGGGTTAAAAGTACCCACCGCAGGTCTCCTTCCGGCGTTTGAATTTGCCATTCTCCGGCTTCGATAACCTGACCGGTTTCCCACGTCCAGGTAAGGAGCTTTTGAAACTCGGCTGCAGGCCTGATCTGGGTCAGCCAGTAACCATCATTTAGCAGTGCAGCCCGGCCGAGAATTTTTTGCACTTCCCGGTTGTAATGTATAATCCTCCCTTCCTGATTAAAGGATAGGACACCTACCATGGGCATGTTTTCGAAAACCAGCTGGAAACGCTCTCTGAGCTTCTTGTTTTTCCTCTCCCAGATGTGGAGTTGCAGGATATTTGCCAGCCGTCCGGAAAACACGTCCAGCAGGCGGCGTTCGTTCTCCGGGAAATCTTCGCTTTTTTCAAGGTAAAGACTCCCCAGTGGAGGGCACCCCAGTTCCTTAAAGTAAACCCCCTGCGGATTCCGGTTCTGCCCGGACTGTTCCTTGAGAACGCTTGCTTTGTTCCGGCCGAAACCCCAGGTGTAGCGGGTAGATTGTCCCGTATCGTCGTAGAGGACAAGGGCTGCCCGCTGGACACCGAAAAGCCGTATTGTTTTCTCTATTACCTCATCAAAAAGGTCTGCTTCTGAACCGGGCCAGGCAAGCGAGGATATTTCATATAAAAAAGCCAGCTCCAGTGCGCCGGGGCTCATCATTTAGAACCTCCCAGGACAATGAGCAAAGTTTTGTTATGGAAAAGAGGGGGGCCGCTGGAGTAACTGCCCACTTCCCCAAAAGTAAGGAGACCCGCCATGGGCACCCCGCCTGTTATATTCCGGATCGCTTCCAGTTCCCTGGTCGCATGTTCTCCCATTAACAAGCAGCGCGATACGCAGTTGAATATCAGGGCGAACTGGGGAAAGTTCACAGATTTTCCGGCCTGCACGGTTGCCTCACGGGCCGCCCGGCTAAGGCTTTCAGGACTGGTATAGCGCATGAGGTAGGCCACGGTACGGCAGGGTACTTCTGTGGAAAATTCAATCGAGTCGTCTGCACCCAGTTTGAGAGGATCGCGGATAATAAATTTTCCGGTTGAATCGGGTATCCCCAGCGGGTAGCGGACGGCGCAGTCAGGAAACTCTTCGCTCGTTATTCCTCCGAGCCGGCTCGAGTAGACCTGAAAGGCCGGTTGCTCGTCAATTTCAAAGACAATTTTACCTTTTACTTTGGTGATGAGCAGCGGAGAACCGAAAGGCTCCCACCCGTGACTGATGCCGGTAGCAAAGGAACAGCCGGCAACCAGGGCTGCCGCTACCGCTCCGCTGGTTACACCGGTTTCGGTCATCTGGTAAGTCCTGAAGAAGCGCATGTTATCTCCGGTTCCACCGCCTGCATAGGTAAACTGGGAGCCCAGCACGTCGTAAACACCGCGCAGCATCCGGGCAATATTGCCTGCTAGGCCGTCGGGAAACACAAATACAGTACCTTGCTCCGGAGTCGGTTCGCTTAAGAGCCTTTCGGCCAGTTTCCTGCCCGTTTCATCGGCCCGTCCGTGTAGCATTTCTACCAGGGTTGTCCTGGCCGTGATCCCTTCACCGGCGAGCGTTACCACTTCCACACCGTGCCTTTTGATCCCTTCCGGCGTTATGATTCCCGCTCCGGATGCGCCGACCAGTTTTGAAGTCCCCGTTTCGGCCGTCACTGTTTCGAGGACCTCTTCCTGGTTATACCCTTCAGTGGTAAAAAGAAATGTGATAGCGGGCGGTCCCGATCGAGATATGGCGAGCCGTGCTGCTTTCCTGGCAGCTTCCCGGGAGTTTGGATGTAAACTGTACCCCACACCCACATGCATGTACGCAGGACTCCCCTCTTTTCCGGTTCGGCAGCTTGGTAACAATATGGAAATTTTCTGCAAGGATTTGAAAAAACCTCTTTAACATTGATACAAAAAAATTGATACAAAAAGAGGAGTCCACCTGTCAGCAGGGCTCCTCTTTACTAACTAACGGATTAAAATGGAGTATGGTGGGAAATGTTAGAAGCGCTTTTCCATGCGCGGCAATATGTAGAAAAAGAAGAAGGTAAGTAGGCCAATGATAAGTATTCCCAGTACCCAAGCAACGGGGCCAAGGGCCATTCCTCCTTCAATCATGCCCAGTACACCAAAGATAAAGAAAATGCAGGCGGTTCCCACCTTTATTACCCGTTCAGGCAGACGTCTACCCAGGGCCTGTCCCACCCAGATAGCCAATCCATCGGAAAGGACCATGCCCAATGTGGAACCGATCCAGACTGGCAGGAAAGGATGGGTGGTAGCCAGAGTCACTGTGCCCAACATCGTTTTATCTCCGAATTCAGCTAAAAAAAAGGTGATGGTAACCAGCCAGAAGGGGGAGAGTTTACTGTAACGGTTATCTTCTTCCTCATCTAAATTATCTCCACGCAGCGTCCACAGCCCGAACCCGACAAAAGCCAGGCCAGCGAAAAAATGTATCCAGTTTGTGGGTAGCAATCCTCCCACCAGTTCCCCCAGAGCAGCTGAAAAGACATGAACCAGCAGGGTGGCGGTAAAAATCCCGGCCAGAACCGTCGTGGCATTGAAGCGGGTGGCCAGGGTAAGGGAAACCAGCTGGGTCTTATCCCCCAGTTCAGCCAGAAAGATAAGAATTAGTGATAACCAGAAAGCTTCCATCATATAAAACGACCTCCTTTTATTCTCCCCTATGTATTCCGTGGGAAATAAAAAGAGACCTTTACATCCCTTTACGGGTGCAAAGGTCTCGTCAAGCCCGTTTAAGGCCGGTAGAGCCAGGCACAAGGCCAGTATGTTGACTCTACCAATACGACTACTCCCCTTTGGCAACTGTCTCAATTGTAACATGAAGGCCATCTTCCGGCAAGGCCCATTTAGCGTAAAACCGGATCAACGCAATCTCACGGGTTTTCCCCGGTACATGATCAGGGGCTCGATTTCTTCCGCCGCTACGTCGGCCGCCACCACTTCACCGATGAAGAGGGTATGGTCGCCAGCAG
>NZ_JBNATZ010000149.1:0-6299 GCF_049701015.1 Desulfofundulus sp. | reverse complement strand
CAATGGCAAAGAGAACGAAGAGCATATCCCGTACCCCCACCCCCAATAGCAGGGCCACCATCACTACCACCACTGCAGCCCCGAAGTGAAAGCGCAGGTTGGGCTGTGTACGCAGGGCATAAGCCAGGCCGGACAGGGCATAACCAAGGCTTTTTCTGAAACTCTCCCTGGCCATCACAACGGTCACATCCTCCTCACCTGCTCAACCCCAACCGGGCCAGAACGGCTTCCTCCTTTTCCCGCATTGCCCGCCTCTCCTCTTCCGTCTGGTGGTCGTACCCCAGGAGATGCAGCACACCGTGGGCCACCAGAAAAGCCACTTCCCTTTCAAAGCTGTGCCCGTACTCTTCACTCTGCCGGCGCGCCGTCTCCAGGGAAACCACCACATCCCCCAGCAGGGTTTCCTCACCTGCCTCGGGCATCGGTTCTCCCTCCTGCAGGGCAAAAGAGAGCACATCGGTAGGCCCGTCCACTCCCCGGTATTCACGATTCAACCGGTGGATATACTCGTCGTCTACAAAAACGAGACTTACTTCGGCATCCCCGGGACCGCCAGCCAGGGAAAGAGCCTCCCCGGCCACCTTTACCACCAAGTCAAACAGATGCTCATCCACCGGCACTTTTTCTTGCAGGTTGTTTACGAGAACCGGCACTTTTACTTCTTCTCCTTTCCATCTCCCTGCTCAGGTCTGGATACTCAACACGATTGTGGAATATGCCGCCCAACACCTGTATAAAAGCCCCCGCAATTTTATCCAGATCCTTGAAGGTCAGGTCGCATTCATCAAGCTGGCCGTCCATAAGTTTATCTTTGATAATTTTACGTACCATGCCCTCAACGCGGCCCGGGGTGCGGTTTTGTAGCGAACGGACAGCTGCTTCCACCGAGTCGGCAAGCATGACAATAGCGGCCTCTCTGGTCTGGGGCCTGGGCCCGTCATAACGATACTCGTCTTCATTGACATTTTCCGGGTGTCCGTTCTCCAGGGCCTTGTGATAAAAGTAAGAACACAACCCGCTGCCATGGTGTTGCTCGATAATGTCGATAATGGCCTGGGGCAACCTGTATTCACGAGCCATTTCAGCCCCATCCTTGACATGGGAAGTTAAAATTAAAGTGCTCAAAGAAGGGGTGATTTTATCGTGGGGGTTCTCACCGTTCAACTGGTTTTCAATAAAAAAGTAGGGCCGCTTGATTTTACCAATATCATGGTAATAAGAGCCAACGCGTACCAGGAGAGTATCCCCGTCGACGGCCTGGGCTGCAGCCTCCGCCAGGTTGGCAACAATAATGCTGTGGTGATAAGTACCCGGAGCTTCCGTTAGCAGCCGCCGCAGTAAAGGATTGCTGGGATTGGACAACTCCAGGAGATGGACCGCCGAAGTGATCCCAAAGGCACTTTCCAGGTAAGGCAGGGCACCAATAGTTAAAATAGAGGACAAAATGCCGTTGACCACTCCGAAACCCACCCCGGAAGCAATCATAAGACCCCAGGGTTCATTGCCCAGGAGGCCCATAATCAGGATCACAACTATATTGGCAGCGCTGGTATAAACCCCGGCCCGGGCCAGATCCCCCCGCTGGCTCAGTTTGCTGACGCTGTAAACCCCTACGAACCCCCCTACCAGGGCGACCAGTCCGAAACGGACCTGTCCATCCAGCATCAAAGTAACCAGAAAACTCATGACCGCCACAACCAGCATGGCCAGACGCGTGTCAAGCAAAATGGCAATCAGCATCCCGGCAGCGGCAACAGGCGTCATATAACCCACCAGGTTCCCCAGTTCGGGCCAGTACGGGATGTTGATAGCCGTAACGCCTCTGCTCACGGCCAGTACCACCGCTACAATTATGCCCAGCAGGTACAAATGCCCGGCATGTTCGTAAATCTCCCGGTTCTGCTGGTAGAGGTAGAGCAGCACCACCACCATCAGGAGGGCTACCAGAAGAGCGCTGCCCAGCAATACGCGCCAGGGAACCCCGGTCCGGGTGAGGCCAAGAGCCTCCAGCTTGGCCAGGTGTTCCCTCGTGACCACATCGCCAACCCGAATGATGATCTCGTTCTGCCTGATGGTCACCATCTGGGGCGGCACCGTAGCCATTGCCGCTTCCTTTAAGAGACGGGTTTTTTCCGCGTTAAAGAATTTGTTCGGACGCAGATAATAACGGATCAACCCCTGCGCCAGTTCCTGGTAGGGTCTGCTCAAACCCCAGCGGGTAACCTGGTCGGATAAAGCTGCTTTTCTGGCTTCCAGCTTGTCCGGCGTAATACCGTCCTCACTATCCAGGGCCTGGGCCACCAGACCGTTTATACTCTTTTCCACCTGTTGCAGGGTACGGGGAGCCGGCCTGGAAAGCGCTGCCAGTATTTCGCGGGGCAGAGAAAAAGGCAGCACTCCCCGCAGGCGGTTTATACGGGCCTCCTCATCGAGCCTCGTATCCTCCTGCACCCCGCGTATCCCCTGAATGGCCGTGGAGATATCCCGCTGGACCGCCGCGCTTACCAGGGGATCCACGTCGTATTGGTCGCGCACTGCCGCAGCTGCCTGGCGGCGCATTTCTTCAGTTTTGGCCTTATCTTCAAAAACAATACTGCGGGGGGCAACTATCTGTACCGGAGAAACCTGTCCCTCCCGCAAATTAACCCGTTGGGGAACAAACTCAATGGAAATTAAAATAGTAATGAGCAAAAAAAAGATAACCGCAGCTGCGCTCCGGCGTACCCTGCGCCGTCGCATAAACGGAGCCAGCCGGTGGACAACCTCTTTTTTAATTGTGGCCAGAGGGAGCATTAAATTCACTCCTCTTGCGCCACCAACCTAGGCCCCTTCCTCGTAGGCCCTGATGATTTCCTGAACCAGCGGGTGGCGGACAATATCTTCCCCCGTCAGGTAACAAAAAGCGATATCGTCTACCCGCGCCAAAACTTTCTGGGCATGGACCAAGCCGGAAACCTGACCCCTGGGAAGGTCGATCTGGGTGATATCCCCGGTAATTACAGCCTTGGAACCAAAACCCAGGCGGGTCAGAAACATTTTCATCTGCTGGTCGGTGGTATTTTGCGCCTCGTCCAGTATGATAAATGCGTCATCAAGTGTCCTCCCCCGCATATAGGCAAGGGGAGCAATTTCAATAACATGTCTCTCCAGATATTTTTGGGTGTTTTCCACACCCAGTACATCGTAAAGACTGTCGTAGAGAGGACGCAGGTAAGGATCCACCTTTTCCTGCAGGTCCCCCGGTAAAAAACCGAGCTTTTCTCCTGCTTCGACAGCCGGCCTGGTCAGTACCAGCCGGCTGACTTCTTTATTGCGCAACGCACGAATAGCCATCACCACGGCCAGGTAGGTTTTCCCCGTGCCCGCGGGTCCGATGGCAAAAACAATATCGTGTTTGCGGATGGCCTCTATATACTTTTTCTGTCCCAGTGTCTTGGGCTTGACCTGCTTTCCCCGGGCGGTAACCAGAGTTACTTCCCGGGCCAGATGGGACAGGGCTTCCTGCATACCCGCCCGCACGGCCTTAATGGCGTAGTTAATTTCGTGCAAAGTTAAACGGTTACCTGCCCGGTAAAAGTCCTGTAACTGATTGAAAACCTCACGGGCCTGGGCCACCTGTTCAGGGGGGCCAATAATAATCACTTCCTCACCCCTGGTTACCACCCTTATACCCAGGGCCCGTTCCATTAAAGCCAGATGTTCGTCATGACGGCCGAAAATCTCGGCCGCCGTAGCGATATTATCCAGGATTACCCTGGCTTCAGTGTGTTCGCCCAACTTATCCCTCCAACTCCCTTTTGTTTCTGGAATGGACCTGCTATGGCCGGGAAAAAGGTGAAGCGTCCTCAAGTGGCACCGGTGCCCGGTTCCGGATTTCCTCCTCCGGGGTGAAAGACCGTTCAGCACCTATTTCTTCCAGACTTTCCACCAGTGCTTTAACACGTACCAGGTTCTCAGGTCCTTTCACCACCAGCTCATCCAGTTGCTTGTGAACCAGCCTTGCCCCCTGGGGCAACTGCTTTTGTACCGCCTGCAACGCCCTCTCCCCGGCCAGGCGGCGGGCTTCAGCCCTGCTCCTGACCAAACGGTAGTTTTCCACTTCACGATATTTATAGATAACAAGTTCGACAGAGAGCTGAAGATTCCTCCATGAGGGGGTCTTTTTCACAGTGGTCTCGGTTTGATATTTCAAAAAGGGTATCTTCCGGGGACCTGCTAAAATTATTTCCCTGCCATTGATTTTCATACAAACCCTGGTAGCCTGGCGCCCGGTAAAGCGTTCCTTGTTTTCAACCAGAGGAGCTTCGCCATAACCTTCATACCATACCCGGGCCCTGACGATCCCCGCAGCGTGCACGTAGGTGGGCGGAAGAAGGGGTTGTTCCTTTTGTGATTCGGACGCCTGCTGTTGTTCAGGCCCGGGTTGCGGGGGAGGAATGATACCGGAAATCAAAATTTGACCGGGGACTACCGTATCCCCTTCCTTCACCGCAGCATGACCGTTGAAAACAAGGACTTCTTTAATCACGCCCTCCTTATTAGCTACAATATGAGCCGGAGATTGATTTTTCTCCTCGGGAAGATTCTTTTCCACCACTTCAATGGTTACCCTCGTCCCCTTGACGTAGACCCCGGCCCAGGAGATAGCTGGAAACTTTGCCTTCAAAGCCTTCTCCACGGAGGGACAATCCAAACGCCATATGGGAACCCCCTTGCTCAAACCCGCCCCGGAAGCCACGGAAAGAATATCTTTCGCAGGCACCCTGCGGTTACCGGTAACTTCGATGGTCCATACAAAAGAGCTTAACAAATAAAGTCCGAGGATAAACAATACTGCACCCAGGACCAGTGCTTTACGCCGGGCCAGGCGCATCCAGAGGAAAGGTAGACCCGCCCGCCGTGTGATATGAAAACGGCACCGGGTACGCCTTGCAATATGCCTTAAAGGTCGTACGGCACTCAAGCGCACCTTCGCCCTCACCGTATGCTCACCGAGCCGGGTGATATCCCACAGGAAAATACCCCTGGCCACAGCCATATTAATAAATTTTTCCGGCGCTTCCCCCCGAACTGTAATGCTCAGGTAACCAATGATAAAGTTCATCAATCGAAAAAGAAACATGACCTGGCCTCCTTATGTTCCCGGGCCGCAGGTGGCACAACTCGCCGCCGGCACGCGTCCTCTCCGCCCAAAACCGGCAGGCCATCTTCCTCCTCCGCCTGTGGTCTCAAAAGCACCGGGCGTTTCTATTTAAACGTAATGGTCTTAATCATCCCTTCCACGCAAATTTCATCGGGAAGGATGTTGCGCAGGACCAGTTTCTCCCCGGTAATTTCCAGTTCCCCCTCCTCAATCCCCACACGCACAATCTGAGGGGTATATTCTAGCACGCCGCGATGATTTTCAATAAAGGCCTGCAGATTTCCCATAAGCACAACGCGGGGAAGGTTGAGCATTACATCATTCGGGATCTCCAAAAACTCCGATAACCGCTTTTTCCATTCCCGCCAGGACATCTTCCAATCCCTCCCTGCCACAATATATGCTCCCGCCACGGACAAGATTACTTCAGGTCTTAAAAGCTGCGGCCGGCAGTTTTCAACCCATAAAGATCTTCTTTATATTTCAGCCTGGCTATCAAATCTTCTTATAGACCAGATAAAGGAACCTGTCTATTAAAGAGCGAAAAAGTGATATGCTATCTTGTAAGAAACAGGCCGGAGAGAAAAACTGAAAAGTTAGGGGTGAAAAGTTATGTCTGAAAAAATTCGATTGACCACCCTGGCCAGGGCTGCCGGGTGAGCGGCCAAGGTGGGACCGGCCACCCTGTCGCAGGTACTGCGGCAGCTGCCACGACTGGACGACCCCCAATTGCTGGTCGGGCTGGAAACAGCCGACGACGCGGCAGTATACAAACTTACGGATGATTTGGCCATAATTGAGACGGTAGATTTTTTTACCCCGGTGGTGGATGACCCCTACCTCTTCGGCCAGGTAGCCGCAGCCAACGCCTTGAGTGATATTTACGCCATGGGTGGGCGGCCCCTTCTGGCCCTGAATATTGCTTGTTTCCCCACCTGTTTGCCGGCTGAAGTCCTGGCGGAGATTCTCAAAGGCGGGGCGGATAAAGTAAGGGAAGCCGGGGCCGTCATTGCCGGGGGACACACGGTCCAGGATGATGAACCCAAGTACGGGCTGGCCGTCACCGGTTTGGTGCACCCCGGACAAATATTGACCAACACCGGTGCCCTGCCCCAGGACGTCCTGATCCTGACCAAACCCCTCGGTACGGGCATTA
>NZ_JBNATZ010000148.1:0-6365 GCF_049701015.1 Desulfofundulus sp. | reverse complement strand
AACCGCTGTTACCTGGTGCTTACGGATTCGGGCGGGCTTCAGGAAGAAGCCCCGGCGCTGGGCAAGCCCGTACTGGTGCTGCGCAACACCACTGAACGCCCCGAAGCTGTGAGAGCGGGCACCGTGCGCCTGGTGGGTACGGCCCGGGAGGCGGTTTTCCAGGAAACCCGGCGGCTGCTGGACGACGCTGCTTACTACCGGCAGATGGCTGAAGCGGTCAACCCTTACGGGGACGGCCGGGCTTCCCGGCGCATCTGCCAGGCCATTCTGTATCAATTCGGTTTGAGTGAGGAGCCGCCGGAGCCCTTCGGGGTAGAGGTTCAATAGAACCGGCCAGCTTACTGAAAGGTATCGCGTTCTCCAGTCATTTCTCATGAAAAAGTATTCCGGCGGTGAAGGAATAAACGACTTTGTGTAGAACATTACTTTGTGATGGGTGTAACGCGGCCGACAATTTCACGACAGAAATTGACAGGTTGCCGACCCGTCCCGGGAAAGGTGACATACCATGGGTGAACGCCGGGTGAGAGGCCGTGTTCTGGCGGCCCTTGCTCTCACCACCACCATCGGTATGGAAATGGCCATCATGGTAACCGCCGGCTTTTACACCGGCCGGTGGCTGGATCGCCAGTTACATACGGAACCCTGGCTGATGACGGCAGGCATACTGCTGGGAACTGCTGCCGGCGTCTGGGGGGTTGTACAGACCGTTTCACGTTTTTTTAAAGATTGGGGGTAAGGTCCTGTGTTCTCAAACCCGCCCGTTTTCGAACTGGATAACCAGTTGAGGCGCACCACGCGCATTACCGCCGTGCTGCTCGCCGTGGTCCTGCTGGCTATTGCGGTTCACCCGGGCGATTCTCTGGCATGGGGCCTTTTTCTCGGCCTGGCCACCGGGCTTTACAATACCGTGTCCCTGGCCCTGCGCATCAAGCGCCTGGGTTCGCTGGACAGGAGCGGTGCCCGGGGCTTCATGCGCCAGGGCCTGCTCATGCGCCTGGCGCTGGCGGCAGCTGTAGTTTTGCTGGCCGGCCGGGTGGTAAATGTCAATGTTTGGTGGTTGGGGGCGGGCATTCTGGCGGTCCCCTGTATTACTGCTGTAGATGCGGCCATCAGTGCGGCACGCCGCAGCCGCTCTGAAGGGGGAGTGTTTTCAAGGTTGGAGGAAAAAATTTAAAAAAAGAGGGAGGTGATAATTGGTGAAAAGCCTGGAACAAGTCCACGAGGAGTTAAACGTTTGGGGTTTTCCCCACCATCCGTGGGAATTTACAGTGGGCAACACCCACATTGTCCTGAATCCCAAGACACTGGTGATGACCTGGATCGTCATGCTGCTGGTGATCATCTTCACCGTGTCGGCCACCCGGAATATGAATATGAAACGGCCGGGGAAGCTTCAGTTGATGGTGGAGGAGATCTTCCTGTTCTTGCGCGGCCTGGTCTACGAGAACATGGACCCGCAGAAGGGCGCAGGCCTGATGTCTCTGATCTTCACACTCTTCATCTTCCTTCTCTTCAGCAACCTCTGGGGCCTGGTTCCTACCATGATGTCGCCCACCGCTGACGTCAACACCACTGCTGGCATGGCTGTAATGGTTTTCTTCCTTGTTCAGTTCATGGGGATCCGCTACAAAGGGGCCGGGCATTTCAAGCACTTCCTGGAGCCTTTTCCCTTCTTCCTGCCACTGACCATAGTCGAAGAACTGGCCAAACCCGTAACCCTGGCCTTCCGTCTTTACGGTAACATTTACGGCGGCGAGGTCCTCATAGCGGTCCTGCTCGGGCTGTTGGGCCTGCATACCTTCATCTTCGGCGGGTTCATCCCCTCGGTGGTCTGGCTCGCGTTCAGCATCTTTGTGGGATTTATTCAGGCCTTTATCTTTACCATGCTCACCATCGCCTATGTTTCCCAGGTGGTTAAAGAACACGAACATTGACCACGAACAATTGACTGTGAAGGAGATTTAGGTTAGGTTTTTCCCATCACTATATATAGAGGTATGGTTTGCAAGGTAGGAATTTTTGGAGAAAGGAGGGGAAAGTGATGGAAGTGGGAGCTTTTGCTGCTCTCGGTACCGCTCTGGCCGTAGGTCTGGCCGCTCTGGGTGCCGGTATCGGCGACGGTCTGGTTACCGGCCGCACCGTGGAGGCGATGGCCCGCCAGCCCGAATTAAGAGGTAACCTGCTGACCACAATGTTCATCTCTGTGGGTCTGATCGAGGCCCTGCCCATCATCGCGGTAGTTATAGCCTTCATGCTGTTTGGTAAAATCGGTGGTTGATGCAGGTAACGGTGGGTAAAAGGTGGCATAGCGGGTTAATAGATTCCAGATAACCTGCTATTGCCTTCCTTTTGTCCACGGCAACGGGTAGTTAGGAAGGAGGGGAACCGGTGGAAGCGTTGGGAATCAATCATACCCTGGTGGCGCAGATTATTAACTTCGTCATTTTGCTCATATTCCTTCGTCTTGTGGTTTACAAGCCCATCGTCAACATCCTGGAACAACGCCAGCAATATATAGCTGATAACGTGGCTGCCGCCGAAGAAGAGCGGAAACAGGCCGAAGCGCTTCACCAGCAGTACCTGGCCGAGATGCAGAAAGCAAGGGAAGAAGCTCAGGCCATCATCCAGCAGGCTACCAAGGCCGGTGAGGACAAGGCCCAGGAAATCGTAGAAGCCGCCAGGACCGAGGCGCAGCGGATCAAGGAAAGCGCCCTGGAAGAAATTGCCCGGGAGAAGGAGAAGGCGGTTGCAGAATTGCGCGACCAGGTGGCCTCACTGTCCATCCTGGTGGCTCAAAAGATTGTCAACCAGACCATCACCCCCGAAATTCAACACGGCCTGATCCAGGAATTCATTAAAGAAGCGGGGGATCTGCCATGTTAAGGGGGGCCGTAGCGCAGCGTTACGCCCAGGCCCTTTATGACCTGGCCGAAGCGCAAGGCCTGGTGGATCAGGTGGAGCAGGAGCTAAGGGCAGTCAATCAGGTCATAGCCGATTCCCGTGAATTCCAGAAGGTGCTCTATCATCCCCGCATTACTGCACAGGAAAAGAAAGATGTGCTGAAAAGCATTTTCGCCGGCAGGATTTCCCCTATTACCGAGAACTTCCTCTTTCTGCTGGTCGACAGGCACCGGGAGACCTACCTGGGCGACATCGCGGAGCATTATGCCAGTCTGGCCGACCGGGCCAGGAACATCGTAAAAGCCCGGGTGACCAGTGCTATTGAGCTGACTAAAGAGGAAAAGAAAAAGCTGGGGGAAGTTTTAAACAGGATCACCCGCAAGAAAGTGCAGACCGAATACAGCGTGGACCCCGCGCTAATTGGCGGGGTGGTGGTGCGCATCGGCGACCGGGTTATCGACGGCAGCCTGCGTACCCGGCTGGCTTCCTTGAGAGAGCACCTCAGGCAAATAAGTTAATGCGATAGGGGTGAAATTAGGAGAATGAATTTGCGACCGGAAGAGATCAGTTCGATCATTCGGCAGCAGATTGAAAAATACCAGGCGCAAATTGAAATGCGCGATGTGGGTACCGTTATTCAAGTCGGTGACGGTATTGCCCGCGTCTACGGCCTGGAAGCCTGCATGGCCATGGAACTGCTGGAATTTCCGGCACCCGAAGAGGGGGCGGAGCCGACCCTGGGCATGGCCCTCAACCTTGAAGAGGACAACATCGGTTGCGTGCTGCTCGGTGCCTACACCCACATCAAGGAGGGAGACACCGTCAAGCGTACGGGACGTATTGCCTCCGTGCCCGTGGGTGATGCCCTGATCGGCCGGGTGGTCAACCCCCTCGGGCGGCCCCTGGATGGCAAGGGTCCCATCAAAAGTGACAAGTTCCGTCCCATTGAACGTATTGCCCCCGGCGTTATCACGCGCAAACCCGTGCACCAGCCCCTGCAGACCGGCTTGAAAGCCATCGACTCCATGATCCCCATCGGGAGAGGACAACGGGAATTGATCCTCGGTGACCGGCAGACCGGTAAAACGGCCATTGCCGTGGACGCCATCATCAACCAGAAAGGCAAGGACGTAATCTGTATCTATGTCGCCATCGGCCAGAAAGCCTCCACGGTGGCCAACGTGGTGCAACGCCTGCGCGACTTCGGTGCCATGGACTACACCATTGTGGTTTCCGCTACGGCATCCGATCCGGCACCGCTGCTGTTCATCGCTCCCTATGCCGGCTGTGCGATGGGTGAGGAGTTTCTGGAGCAGGGCAAACACGTTCTGATTGTTTACGACGACCTTTCCAAACAGGCCGTGGCCTACCGCGAGCTTTCCCTGCTCCTGCGGCGTCCCCCCGGCCGTGAGGCATATCCCGGAGACGTGTTCAACCTGCACTCCCGCCTGCTTGAGCGCGCCTGTAAGCTCAACGACGAACTGGGAGGCGGTTCCATAACGGCCCTGCCCATTATTGAAACCCAGGCCGGTGACGTTTCCGCCTACATTCCAACCAACGTCATCTCAATTACCGACGGCCAGATTTACCTGGAGCCCGACCTGTTCTACGCAGGTGTCCGCCCGGCCATCAACGTCGGTCTATCGGTATCCCGGGTTGGCGGCGCCGCCCAGATCAAGGCCATGAAGCAGGTGGCCGGCCGGCTGCGCCTGGACCTGGCCCAGTACCGTGAGCTGGCTGCCTTCGCCCAGTTCGGTTCCGACCTGGATAAGGCCACCCAGGCCCGCCTGATCCGCGGCCAGCGCATGGTGGAACTGCTCAAGCAGAAGCAGTACGCCCCCATGGCTGTGGAAGACCAGGTGATGGTCATTTATGCCGGCGTGAACGGCTACCTGGACGACCTGCCTGTGGATAAAGTCCTTACCTTTGAAGAGGAATTCCTGAACTACATGCACACCAGCCATCCTGAAGTTGGCGAGGCCATTGCCAGGACCGGTGAGCTGTCCAAGGAAACGGAAGAAAAACTTAAGGCGGCCGTTGTCGAATTCAAGAAAGGTTTTGTGGCCCGGACGGCCTGATCCCTTGCTTCCCGGTAACCGGGTAGTAGCGACGCGAGGTGGTGAAAAAGAGTGCCAAGTTTACGGGACTTGCGGCGGCGTATTAAGAGCATCAAGAGCACCCAGCAGATCACCAAGGCCATGAAGGCGGTTTCCGCCGCCAAGATGCGCCGGTCACAGGAGCAGGTCTTGTCCGCCAGGCCCTACGCCCGCCGGATGAAAGACGTGCTGGGGCGGGTGGCCACCGCCGCCGGCGGGGTGAAGCACCCGCTCCTGGATGTGCGGGAGCCCAGGAGGGTGGCTTATGTAGTTATTACGGCCGACCGGGGGTTGTGCGGGGGTTTTAACGCCAACCTGATCCGCAGGGCCGTTCAGGAAACGAAGAACGTCAGCGCGGAAGTGAGCCTGGTCTGTGTGGGTCGCAAAGGGCGCGACTACTTCCGCCGCCGGGGTTACAACATCGCCCAGCAGTACGTTGGCCTGGGCGAAACGATAAAACTGAGCCATGCCCAGGAGATTGCTCGCTACGTTATGGATAAATACGCGGCCGGTGAATTTGACGCCGTCTACCTTATTTACAGCGAGTTTGTCAACGTGCTGGTGCAGCGGCCCAGGGTTGTCAAACTCCTCCCCGTGGAACCTCCGGAGGGGCAGGACAACGGCGAAGGCAAGCCCGGCAGGGTGGAGTATATCTTCGAGCCCTCGGCGGAAAGCGTATTGTCGGAACTTTTACCCATGTACGTTGAGAACATGGTGTTTCACGGCCTTTTGGAATCCAAGGCCAGCGAGCACAGCGCCCGCATGACCGCCATGGACAACGCCACCAAGAACGCAGGCGACATGATAGACAGGCTTACCCTGTCCATGAACCGGGCCCGCCAGGCCGCCATTACCAAGGAAATTTCCGAAATTGTCGGCGGAGCAGCGGCCCTGGAATAAGAGTTACCGTTCCCCGGGCTAACTTAAGCTTCGCGCGAAGGAGGTACGGAGTAGCTGATGAATGTTGGTCATGTAGTACAGGTCATTGGCGTGGTGGTGGACGTCCGCTTTCCACCCGGCCAGGTGCCTGATATCTATAATGCCCTGAAGATCCGCCGTGAAGGGCAGGAGGACCTGACCCTGGAAGTGGCGCAGCACCTGGGCAACAACATCGTGCGCACTGTGGCCATGTCCTCCACCGACGGTCTGGTGCGGGGCATGGAAGTTATTGATACCGGCAAACCCATCACCGTTCCCGTGGGGCGGGCCGTCCTGGGTCGTCTGGTGGACGTGCTGGGTGAGCCCATTGACGGCAAAGGTCCCATCAAGAGCGATTACTATTACCCCATTCACCGGCCGGCACCGCCCCTGGTAACGCTGCCGCCAGGCGCTATGAGGTACGGCCGCAGTCTTAAGATTTAAGAT
>NZ_JBNATZ010000147.1:0-6427 GCF_049701015.1 Desulfofundulus sp. | reverse complement strand
TACGGCGGCGGTAAAGGCCTTTAATCCTGGCATGATACCCATGAAGGGGTGAATTTGGGGGTAGGCGATGGCGTATAAAACACCTCCCAGGGCGGCAAAGGCCGACCCGATGGCAAAGGTAATGGATATGGTCGTATCTACATTTACGCCCATAAGACGGGCAGCATTATGATCTACAGCCACCGTACGCATGGCCATGCCGGTTTTTGTATGATAAATCAGTATCTGGAGTAGAATAAGCATGAACACAACAATTACAAAAACAATTACTTGAATATTGGTGATGGAGAGGCCGGCAATGTTCCAGTGTACTTCAGGAAAAGGTCTCGGCACAACCCGGTAATTGGGGCCAAATACGAACTTAAGGCTGCTGAAGTACTCTAAAAAGAGCGATACACCAATGGCGCTAATGAGGGCGGCAATTTTCGGGGCGTAACGCAGAGGACGGTAAGCCACCCGTTCAATGATAACACCAAGCAGGGCACAGGCCACCATGGCAGTAAGTATGGCCACCGGTAAGGGCAGGCCCCATACAGCAAAGCCAAAGTAGCCGAGAAAAGCTCCTACCATAAAGACGTCACCGTGGGCGAAGTTAATCAGCTGCACTACTCCGTAAACCATCGTGTAACCCAGGGCAATGAGTGCGTACATGAGTCCCAGTTGTAAGCCATTCAACACCTGTTCCAGGAAATGCTCCATCTACTAAACCTCCTGAAGTCAACCAATTTGAATGCGGGGAGGGGTTTCCCGCCTCCCCGCTTCCTGTTGCTGTTTTAATTAGGCTTGAAGGCCGTAACGAACTTTTGCTTCCCACCCTCAATTTTGAGTATGGTTACCGGCTTAATCGGGTTCCCGTTCTCATCGAAGGAAACTTTATCGCCGCTTACAATGGAAAAGTCCTTGGTGTTCTGCAAAGCTTCTTTGATCTTGGCCGGGTCGTCGCTGTTGGCAGTCTTAATAGCATTAAGCAACAGGTTTGTAGCGTCATAGGTTAAAGTAGCGAAGGCGTCGGGTTCCTGACCGTATTTTTCCTTGAACTGCTTAACCCAGTTTTGTACCTGTGGCCTGGGATCCTGGGCGGAGTAGTGGTTGGTGAAATAACCACCCTCCATGGTCTTGTAGTCCAGGTCGCTGGAGTCCCAACCGTCACCACCGATAAATACGGCCTTGATGCCTTTATCCCTGGCTTGTTTGCCAATCAGGCTAACTTTCTGGTAATAATCCGGCAGGTAGAGAATATCGGGATTTTTTTGGGCAATGTTTGTGAGTACTGCGGAGAAATCAGTGTCATTCTTGGCATACGCTTCCATGGCCAGTACCTGTCCACCGCCGGCCGTAAAAGCTTGCTTGAAGTTATTGGCCAGGCCAATTGTATAGTCGTTACCCTGGTCATACAGGATGGCAGCAGTTTTTAGCTTGAGTTTTTCGAGGGCAAACTTGGCCGCCACAGTCCCCTGGGTAGGGTCAATGAAGCAGGCCCGGAAGATATATTCTTTACGTTTGCCGTCGTCTACAGTAACCTTGGGGCTGGTGGCCGTACCGGTTATCATGACCACTTTGTTATCGTTGGCAAACTTAGAAATGGGTATGGTGGTCAGGGAAGTAAGGGAACCTACAATGGCCTTGACACCATCCTGGGTGATTAATTTGGTGGCAACGTTAACAGCTTCTGTGGCGTCGTTACGATCATCTGCTTTTACGGGTTGAATTTTAAAATTTCCTGCCTTGTAACCAGCTTGTTCCAGAGCCAGATCGAAGCCTTTTTGGGCTGATTCGCCAAAAGTCTTGACATCGCCGGTTAAAGGTGCAATAAATCCAATTTTGATTACCTTTTCACCCGAGGCGCCCTGAGTCTCCGTTTTGCCCGGGCTACCGCAACCCGTAGCAATCAGAGCCAAACTGAGCACTACGACTAAAAGAATAGACCATAACTTTTTGTACACGAGTAGTAACCTCCTTCTAATTCAAAGCTGGTAAACACCTGTTTCCTGGTCGGGATGCCACCCCCTTATTTTTAAAGTCTTTTAATTTTTAACTTAAACAGTAAGCTAATTCCACAAAATTCTTTAAAATCCTTTCAAGTTTGCCTTTTTAGGAAGGCAAAATTTTTGGAGCGCCTTTATTGGCGCCCCATCTTTTCCGGAGATTTCCGGGAGATATACCTGGTTTTTCCTGATTTCCACCTCCTTATAGTTCATTACACTAAAACTTATATTAAGTGCATCCTGTGTTTTTGTCTGGTAATTTATTCCTTAAGTAAAGTGGGGTGACGTAGGTCGGCACAACCACATTCCTGCCTGGCATCGATTTGGCGCATTGCTTCAAGGAGAATATTTCCCATACGGCTCGCTTCATGATAAAAAATGTCGGTCAGTTCCTGGTGCTCCCAATCTCTGATTACACCTTCAGCGTAATTGGTCACTATATCCACCCGGCCGTAACAGGCACCAATTTCCCTGGCCAGATATACTTCGGGACACATGCTCTGTCCGACTATGTCGGCTCCTAAACGCCCCAGCATAATTATCTCGGCCGGGCTTTCAAAATGGCGTCCATCGGTAACGGCATAAATTCCCCGGTCAAAGATGCGTTCTTTTCCCCAGGAACATTTTTCAGCCGCCTGGAGGAGAGCGTTTCGCAGGACGGGACAAACGGGTTGGCGCATCGTGAGCAGGAAATCACCATCGAGGCCAACATCTTTACGCATGGAAAAGTCCAGATAATCTGAAGCAACCAGAATGTCCCTGGGCTTGAGCAAATGGTTTATAGCTCCTACTCCGCCCTCGGCCAGAATTTTCTTGACACCTGCTTCCCGGAGCACCCAGAACAATTGTTGGGAGGCTTTACCCCGACTTACTCCCCTGCGCCAGCCGTGCATTCTTACAGTTATTACTTTTTTCTCTGCGATAGTAAAAAGCTTTAAAGAAGGACTATCTCCATAAGGCGTAGGAAAAATCAGGTTTTCAGCCAGAATTTGGACATCGGGGGCATTCAGGTCTTGAGGGAAATTTATACTAAAGGTACTGGATCCGCCAATGACGGCAAATTCCACCCTTGGAATATCTACTGCATACATGCAATCAACTCCTTTGGGCAACATAAAAATGACGCCGGCTTTCTGCCTGAATGGGTTTAAAGGAAAAAGCGTCGTAGGAAGCGAGGAGTTTAAGTTCCGCGGCCTGTAAGGCCCGATGTACCTGGTCCGGTGTATAGCCGTACTCCCGGTGTTGTTCTGTAAATTTGTAATAGCATTCCCCGTTCTTGATAAAGGCGGTGATTTTGATCTCCCAGCTGAAGTTGACGGAACTGTAACAACTCTGCCAGATGAGGGTGAAATCCTGCTCATCTATTATACATACTTCCGGCCTGGTTCCAGTCAACCACTCAATGGCATTTAAATCAAAAATGAACAGTCCTCCTGGCGTCAGATTTTCTTTTACCTGTTTAAAGGTTCTCATCAAATCCTCATAGTTCGCCAGATAATTTAAACCATCATGAAAGCAAGTGATTAAGTCCACAGGTTTCTCTAGTTGAAAAGAGCGCATGTCGGCGGTGAAAAAATTTACTGCCAATCCCTGCTTGGCCGCCTTCTCCCTGGCAATGTTCACCATGTCCGGGGAGAGGTCCAGTCCCATGACCTGGTAACCCCTGCGGGCCAGAGGTAGAGTTGTATTGCCTGTACCACAGGCGAGATCCAGGATCGTACGAGGGTAATGGTTAAATCGCTTAAGTATTTCTTCCAGGTAATTTGCCCAACTTTCGAAGTCCACTCCGGTTACTAAAAGATCGTAAATTTTGGCCAGACCAGCATAACACTGCATAACCATTCCCTTTCATTAAAAATAATACCCCCGGTGAGATTCCGGGGGCTTTAAACAGTTTGTTATTTAAGGCTGGCCAGAATGTCTTCCAGCACTTTTTTAATTTCCTGGTCGCCGTTAATATTCTTGAGCAGCCCCTTGCTGGCATAATAATCAATTAGAGGTTGGGTTTGGGCTTCGTATACATCCAGGCGGTTGGATACAGCTTCTTCGTTGTCATCGCTACGCTGGTAGAGCTCTCCCCCACAGCTGTTGCATTTTCCTTCCACCTGGGGAGGATTGAAGAGAATATGATAACTGGCCCCGCAGCTGCGGCAAACCCGTCGGCCGGTGAGACGAGCCATAAGCTTGTCCCGGGGTACGGCGATGTTAATCACTGCATCAAGCTGGATACCCATGGTTTGGAGAGTGTCATCCAGTGCCTGTGCCTGGGCCAGGGTCCGTGGGAATCCGTCCAACAGAAATCCCTTTTCACAGTCTGGTTTTTGCAAACGATCTCGTACCATCCCTACGACTACGTCATCGGGAACCAGTTCGCCCTTATCCATATATTCCTTGGCTTTTTTCCCCATTTCTGTTCCTTCTTTAATTGCTGCCCGGAACATATCCCCCGTCGAAATGTGCGTAATATTAAGTTCTTTTACCAGCATTTCAGCCTGCGTACCCTTCCCGGCTCCTGGTGGCCCCATAATTAAAAGTTTCAAAGTCATCCCCTCCTGAAAGAACCGTAATCAATTAATATAAATTATAGCATGGATTACCTGCCAGGGAAACAGGTTTATCAAAGCTAAAAACAAAACCCGGGCAACCCCCGGGTTTTTATTACCGAAAAATACTGGTCGGGATGACAGGATTTGAACCTGCGACCTCACGGTCCCGAACCGTGCGCTCTAGCCAAACTGAGCTACATCCCGCCCGCAAGGAATATTATCCTATAAGATTTGCGAAAAGTCAAGGATTTTTCCCAAGCCAATCTATGGCCTGCCATCCCGGTTGAATAAAAGATATGAGTTTGTGCGCCAGTTCTACACCCAGTACCCAGAGAGCAGCGGTGGTTAAATGGGTGGGGGCAATGGCGTCAAAGAGAATGTTGGCTCGGGGCGGGAATTCTTCGTCGCCCGCCCAAATAACAACAGCCAGAGGCAGTTTGGGCAGAGCCAGAATTTCAGCACCCGCATCTCCCATATTGATTGGATTGCCTCCCAGTTGCCTGATGATGCTGTGAAAATCCTCAAGTCTGGTGCCAAATGTTTTTGCCAGTGGTATAAGTGCCTCGTTATGAAAGGGGGCATGATGGTGGGCACCATCTGGTAATTCGAGGAAGGACAACCAGCGTCCTCGCGGAGGTAAACCGCTGGCTGAGCACAGATATTGCAAAATAAGCGTGCGGTCATTGTATGGTACTACCCCGGGGGGTCCCTGCTTGTGCACATTTCCAGCCAGATCAATTTCGTAAATCTGACCGAAATAACGCAACAGGAAAGTCTTTTTCTGATTATCAAAGGAGGCACCTGTACGTAAAACCACGGCTTCTGGCTCCCTGGCCAGGGATACAAAATTTCGTACTGCTTTACTCAGTGCATTAAGCTGTGTACCCATAGTCCCACCTCCATAGTTTTTCAACGTCCGCTAAGGTAAAGGACTACGGCTGTAATGATCACTACCAGAAAAAGAACCATGGAAAGACCGCCAAAGTTTGTAAGTACCTTCAGGCGAATACCCTCGTTTTCTGCCCGTTCTCGCACGCTTTTATAGACCTGCAACCGGCCAATTACGTCCATTACGAGGCTATCGGCGAGATCAGGGTCGCCTCCTTTTGCCAGGAGGCTTTGGACGGTGGTTTCCATCCATTTCTGTTTTTCTTCTTCACCCAGGACTTCGTATTTTTTCCGTAAAAAGAGCTTGAATTCTTTTTCTCTCGGTTTTAAATGCTCGAAGTAAATACGCCTTTCCATGCGGGAGAGTTGCTGTATGTTTTTCTCCAGCAGGGCAACCTCATGTTCGCTGAGATGGAACTGTTTACCTATGGCATCAGCAAATTCCTGGGACAAGATATTCCCACTCCTTGGCCCGTGATCTTCTCATGAGTAATTTTTCTGCAAACTTTGGTCCATCTCCTCTCGTTCTTTTTAAATAACTTTTCTCTTCGTGGAAATAGCTGATTTTCCGCTTTCAGCAGATCCCTCAGTTTTAAACCCCAAGGGGTGGTGCTGCCCCAGAAACTGGGGAGTACTGGTTCCGTACCTTTTACAAATGCTGCCTTGATTACCCGGGAACTGAAAGGGGTGGCACGCAATCCATCATCAGCAGAAATATCAACGAACACGATATCTTCAGGTACCGGGAAATCTTCCCCGGGTTCATCCCGTAGCGCCTCAGTCATGAACCTGGCCCAAAGTGGTGCGGCGAGCTGGCCTCCGGTAGTCCCTACTGATTTTGATTTATTGTCATAACCAATATATACTGCAGTTACCAGTTGCGGGGTATACCCGATAAACCAGGCATCCCGGAAATGGTCAGTGGTTCCGGTTTTCCCCGCTGCCGGCCTATCAAGGAGTGCACCGGCCACTGCTGCCGTACCTCCTGGTTCAAGTACCCCTTTCAGC
>NZ_JBNATZ010000146.1:0-6441 GCF_049701015.1 Desulfofundulus sp. | reverse complement strand
GGATTACGGTTGTGTGCCTCGTTTTAAACCGCATCGCAATGGCCGGGTGGAACCAACCCGTTTTTATAAGTGTGGAAGAGGACCTGGTGACAGGGGACCGGGAAGGCTATAGCAAAAAGGTTGATATTTCCCGGGTCCGGACATTTTCTTTTCTGGTTCGCAACAACGGGCCCAACCCCGTAGTAGTACAGCCCGAGCAGAGTCCGGACGGTTTGACATGGAGCTCTTTTGGGGAGCTGGCTTATGCCCTCGACTCAGGGGAAAAACATCTTTTTGTCCCCCAGTATTTCCTCCGGTTTGCGCGTGTTAAATTCCGGAACAAGAAGCCGGGTTTAAATTCGGTTATAACCGTGTGGTTTCAGGGGCAGAGTTAAACGTTGGCCGATATTCAATCCATTGTTGCGGAGGTACTGCAAACGTGCAGCAATTTCCACACGGGAAACTGATAGGGGAGCCACTTACTACAATTGTCATCCCCGTGAGGAACCAGTTGCACTTCACCAGACGCTGTCTGGAAAGCATTTTCAAGTACACCCCGGAACCGGTTGAGGTTATGGTAGTGGACAACGGTTCCACCGATGGTACCCGCGAATATCTACAGGCATTGACAGGTGTGCGGGTGCTCATGAACAACCGTAATGTGGGGTTTGCTGCCGCCTGCAACCGGGGCCTGGCCGTTGCCAGGGGCGAATACCTCTTGCTACTGAACAACGACGTCCTGGTAACGCCGGGGTGGTTGACCGGGCTCATCTCCCACTTGAAAAAGTACCCGTGCGCCGGGCTGGTCGGTCCCCTCTCCAACTGTGGCGGTTTGATGCAGACCATACCGGTTGTCCTGCCTTCCCTGAACCAGCTTGATGAATTCACCCGCCGGCTGGCGGTGGAAAACTTTGGTCAATGCAGGCAGGTGAATATCTTGAGCGGATTTTGCCTGTTAATCAGGCGCCAGGTATTGAATACCATTGGTGGGCTGGATACCCGTTTTGGCCCGGGGAATTTTGAAGATGATGATTTCTGCCTGCGGGCGAGGTTGGCCGGCTTTAAGCTGCTGGTGGCTGAAGACGTTTTTGTTTACCATTTCGGTCAAAGAACTTTTCTTGGCGAAGGAATGGACTACAGAACGCTCATGAAAGCCAACTGGGAGAGGTTCCGGGTGAAGTGGAATTTGCCGGCTGATTTTCCCCCGGAGCAGCGCCATACATCACCTTTAATTTTAAATCAACCCTTTGACCCCGATCGGCATGTGATCCCGCTAAGGGCAACTATATGCTAATTATTACCATGCCAGATGCAACACCAAAAGCTTATCCTTACATATTATGTAATTGGTACTAAAACTTCTTCCAGGAGGTCTCAATCCATGGCCTTTCAACTAACCAGTTTTAACCTGGTCACCCGGCCCGGTGAGACCCAGCAGCATTACGACTTTTTCATTCTCCCCGAGCCCCGGGTTCTGGTGAGCGGTGTAGTGCGCAGGCCCGATGGTACACTCGTGCCTGGAGCCGTGGTAGTCGTGTTCAGGGTGGAAGGGGAAAAATTGGGGCCCGTTATTGGTTACACCTTCACAGACCAGGACGGCCACTTTTTCCTGGGTCCCCTGGCTCCGGGTACGGAGTACAGGGTGAAGGTATTCTACATGGAGACCTGTGCCGTGCAGGACCAGGCGCAGGTTGTCGAGTCCGGTATTTTCCCGCCGGTATTCCCGCTGCCACCCATAGCGCCATTTCCGACCATAGCTCCGTTCCCCCCAATTTCTCCGTTGCCGTAGGGAAACCGGTTGAGTTCGCCGCACGTGGATGCCGTGGGATTTTTTTCAACGTATGCCGGCCCCGAGCAATGATTGGAGTGGTTGGCAACCGATGCGTGAAGCATCCGCAAAGGGAGCAAGAGAACTGGCCTCGGTAATCATTATCTGCCGGGATGAACTGCCTTATCTGGAGCAGACCATCCGGTTCATGCTTACCGTGCCTTCCGGATACCCCATGGAGATTATTGTGGTGGATGACGGTTCCCGGGATGGGTGCACCGATTTCCTGAGGCGGGAGGGAGAGTTGAGCCGGCAAGTGCGACTTATTACCACTGCCGGTTTGGGGCCGGCCCGGGCCAGAAATATGGGGGCAGTGTGGGCCAGGGGGGGTCTCCTGGTTTTTTGCGATGCCCACATCATTGTTCCGGCCGGCTGGCTGGGTGAACTGGCCCGGCCGGTGCTGGCCGGGCAGGTTGATGCCGTTTGCCCAGCCCTGGTGCACACCGGAAACCCCCGCCTGGCGATTTACGGCGGCACTTTAAATCGAGACTTCTCCTGGGTTGGGCTGACCTCTCCCCCTCGCTCTCTTTCTCCTGTACCCCTGGCCCCTGCCGGTTGCCTGGCCGTGAGCCGGGAAGCCTTTTGGGAAGTGGAAGGTTTTGAAGAGGGTCTAACCACCTGGGGGTACGATGACGTGGAGTTTTCGATGAAGCTATGGCTTTTCGGTTTTACCGTGGCGGTAATGCCGTGGGTTAAAGTTGTGCATATCAGCCGCCCTTGGAAGCCCTACCAGAGGCCGGGGGAGAATCTGATCCGCAATCTCCTCCTGCTGGCGGTCCTGCACTTCGGCCCCCGGCGCCTGGCCAGGGTGGTGGCAATGGCCAGGCATTCGCCCGGTTTTTCAAGAACCCCGGTCGGGGTTCACGCGCAGAGCGTTTTAAGGAAACGGCGTGCTTATTTCCGCCGCCGTGTGCACGATGATGATTGGTTCATGAACACGTTCGACATCCCAGTTTGAGCTGGGAGTTATGTGGAGACAGCACTCTTCTTTCACCGGAAGAACATGGAGGGTCTGCTATGGAGCACTTTGCCTTTATCATCTGCAGTCAGGATGATGCTCGCTACCGCCGCTGCCTCCAGTACCTTCAGGCGCTCGAGCGGCCCGGTGTGCAGGTGGAGTTCTTCCGGGTAGTTTCCCGGCGCGGCATTGCTGCTGCTTATAACAGGGCGATGGAGAGGAGCACAGCTACCTGTAAAGTTTACCTGCACGACGATGTATTTATTTTGAACCGCCGCTTTTGCCTGGATGTACTGGAGATTTTCCGGGCGGACCCTTCCATCGGCCTTATAGGTGTGTGCGGATGCAAAGAAATACCACCCAGCGGGGTGTGGTGGGAGGGTGATACTTACGGTAAAGTTTATCATGGCGACCCGCCCCGGTTGCTTCATTTCAAACAGCCTGCGTCTCTGTACGAGCCGGTGGAAGCGGTGGACGGCCTGCTCATGGTCACCCGCTTCGACCTACCATGGCGGGATGATATTATTGACGGTTTCCACTTTTATGATTTATCCCATTGCCTGGAGTTTAACCGGAGAGGATACCGGGTGGTGGTGCCGCGACAGGAAGAACCCTGGTGCTACCACCGGAGTACGGGAAGGTTCGATACGGAATATGAGCGGCTGCGGCAGGTTTTCTTGAGAGAATATGCCGGGGAATTATCGGCGAATAGGTGGGACACGGATGGCCAGCGTGCTGTTTATTGACGGAGCTCTCCCACCGTTCCCCCAACCTGAACGGGGGTGGCGCGTTTTTCGCATTTTAAAGGCCCTTGCAGAAGCCGGACACAGGGTGGTTTACCTGGTACTCCAGGGAGAGCGGTACCACATTTACCGCCCTGTTTTTGAAGAATACGGCATTGAGTTTTGTGTGGAAGAGGGAGCATTGATTTGCCGGCAGAGGCGGGTGGATTGTCCTGTGGTGGGACTGGGTCGCCTGTTGGAGGAAGTCCCCTTTCAGCTTGCCTGCATTCATTTTGCAGCGAATGCACTCGCCTGCATCCCGGTGATCCGCCGTCATTCCCCCCGCACCAGGATTGCCGTGGACACTGTGGATCTCGCCCATATCCGGTTGTGGCGGGAGGCCCTGGTTACCGGGCGGCAGGAGTCGGTTGTAGAAGCCTACCGGCACCTGGAAATTGAAACGGCCGTTTTCCGGCAGGCTGATGCGGTTATAGCGGTTACTCCTCTGGAAGCCCGTGAGATTTCAAGGCTGGCACCCGGCACCAGGACAGTGGTTATCCCCATTATTGCCGATGTCTGGGCGGAGGTCAAACCTTTTTCCAGCCGCCGGGGGCTGCTCTATGTGGGAAGTTTTTCACACCCGCCCAATGTGGATGCCGTGCTATACCTGGCAGGTCGTATCTGGCCCCATTTGCAAAGGGCCCTTCAAGGGGTGGACCTCTACATTGTGGGTTACAACCCCCCGCAGGAGATTCTTGCGCTGGAAGATAAGGGGATCAGGGTGGTCGGCTACGTTCCCTCGCTGGCCCCTTATTTTGAGCAGTGTCGCCTCATGCTGGCCCCCATCCGTTACGGAGCGGGGATAAAGACCAAGATAGTGGAAGCCATGGCGGCCGGTCTGCCGGTGGTGACCACCAGCGTGGGGGCCGAGGGTATGGAGCTGCAGCCCGGCGACAATGTACTGGTAGCCGATGATCCCGTCTCTTTCAGCCGGGCAGTGGCCGACCTTTATGAAAGCCGGGCCCTGTGGGAGCACCTGTCCCAAAAAGGACAGGAGCATGTGCGCCGCCATTACAGTTTCCCCGTGGTGGCACCCGCCATTTATAGCTTGTTATCTGGCTGACGTGGGAGTCGGTGAAGTTATTACAGGGAGCTGCGCAGTTGGCTGCCGGTATGCGAGGTGACACCAATACCATGCTGGTTTCCATCATCATACCCGTACACAACCAGCTGGAACACATACAAAAGTGCCTGCAGGCATTGTGGGAGAACACCAGCCGTACCTTTCCCTGGGAATTGATCATCGTGGACAACAACTCGGATAAAGAAACGGCAACCTGGTTGAAATCGCTGGGGGGAAGGGTGCGCCTTATTTCCAACTCTTCAAATACGGGCTTTGTCCATGCCTGCAACCAGGGGGCGGCGGCGAGCCGGGGTAAATACCTGCTCTTTTTAAACAGTGACACCCGGCCACTGCCCGGCTGGCTGACGGCCCTGGTAGCGGCTTTGCAGGAGAACTCGCGTGTCGGGGCGGCGGGTGCCAGGCTGCTTTACCCGGACGGGAGGCTGCAGGAGGCCGGCGCCATCATCTGGCGGGACGGTACCGGCTGGAATTACGGCCGGGGCGATGATCCTACCCTGCCCAGGTACAATTACCCCCGCCCGGTGGATTACTGTTCCGGGGCCTGTCTTATGGTCAGGGCGCATCTCTTCCGGGCGCTGGGAGGTTTTGATCTCCGCTTCGCTCCCATGTACTACGAGGACGCCGATCTTTGCTTTGGCCTGCGCCGGGCGGGGTGGGCCGTACTTTACGTTCCCGGGGCTGTGGTCATCCATTACGACGGCGGAACTGCTCTCTCAGGCACCGGGGGGTGGCGCCGTTACATGGCCGTGAACAGGGAGAAATTCGTGGCCAAATGGAAAGATGTCCTGCGCCATCATTATCCGCCTTCCCCGGAGAACGTGGAGCGGGCCTGCTGCCGCCCGCTGGACGCATAAGGGGTGGGGCAGGTGAAACGGGCACTGATTACAGGCATTACGGGTCAGGACGGTTCTTACCTGGCCGAGTTTTTACTGGAAAAAGGGTATATGGTGTACGGGCTGGTAAGGCGTTCCAGTACGGGCAACCTGGAGAGAATCAAACACCTGGAAAAAGACCTGCGGCTTATCCCCGGTGATTTGACGGACCAGAATTCCCTGGTGGCCGCCCTGGTGGAAGCGGAGCCCGATGAAGTTTACAACCTGGCCGCCCAGTCCTTCGTGGGAGTTTCCTGGCAGCAGCCGCTGCATACCGCCCAGGTTACCGCCCTCGGGGTTACCCGCATGCTGGAGGCCATCCGTACGGTGAACCCGCGCATCCGTTTTTACCAGGCCTCCAGTTCGGAAATGTTCGGCCGGGTTCGGGAAACACCCCAGTCGGAGAGGACGCCTTTTTATCCCCGCAGCCCCTATGGGGTGGCCAAGGTTTACGGTCATTACATTACCGTGAACTACCGGGAAAGTTACGGCCTTTTTGCCTGCTGCGGCATTTTGTTCAACCACGAATCACCCCGGCGGGGCCTGGAGTTTGTCACCCGGAAGGTCAGCGACGGGGTGGCACGCATCAAGCTGGGCCTCGCCCGTGAGCTCCGCCTGGGAAACCTGGAAAGTCGCAGGGACTGGGGTTATGCCGGGGATTACGTGCGGGCCATGTGGCTTATGCTGCAGCAGGATGAGCCCGATGACTACGTCATTGCCACCGGCGAAACCCACTCGGTGCGGGAACTGGTGGAAATTGCTTTCAGCCACGCCGGACTGGACTGGCAAAAGTACGTGGTGGTGGATCCCCGTCTCTACCGCCCGGCGGAAGTGGATTTGCTCCAGGGGGACTATTCCAAAGCCCGGTCCAAACTGGGGTGGGAGCCCCGGGTTTCCTTTCCCGAACTGGTCCGCATGATGGTGGATGCAGATCTGGC
>NZ_JBNATZ010000145.1:0-6474 GCF_049701015.1 Desulfofundulus sp. | reverse complement strand
ACGACCCTTGTAGCGGCACGAGTATGCCAGGCTGTTGGTGGTGGGATGCTCGTTCCTATAAGCATGGGCATGCTTTTCAAAGTGGTGCCTCGGGGTCAAATGGGTATGGCCATGGGGACCTGGGGGATATCTGCCATGATGGCTCCGACTATCGGTCCCACTCTGGGCGGTTATCTGGTGGACAACTTTTCATGGAACATGATTTTCTTTATCAACGTGCCTATCGGTCTGGTTGGCATGTTTCTGGCAACTGCATTCCTGCATGAGACACCGTTGCTTAAAGCTAAGTTTGACCTTCCCGGATGCTTGTTGTCCGGAGCTGGCTGTTTTGCGCTCCTGCTGGCTTTGAGTGAAGGGCAGGATAAAGGATGGACTTCTCAGTACATTGTCACTCTGCTGGTGGTGTCCTTTTTTTCCCTGCTCATGTTTGTGTTGTGGGAACTGGGAGAAGAAGACCCCATGCTTGACGTGCGTATGCTGGCCAACCCGGTTTTTGCAGTAAGCCTTTTAATCACTTCTGTGGTGGCCATTGGCCTTTTTGGAGGCCTTTTTCTGGTACCCATCTTTACTGAAAACCTGCTAAATCTGACACCAACGCAGACGGGCTTGCTGCTGATGCCAGCAGCACTTACCAGCGGTCTGATGATGCCCATCAGCGGCCGGTTGTACGATAGAATTGGGGCGAGACCCCTGGCCCTGGTGGGGCTGTCGGTGGTTGCCTTTACTACATGGCAGCTTCACAAACTGAGTCTCGACACTTCTACACACTGGCTTCGAATGGTAATGATGTACCGCTCTCTGGGTATGGGGCTGGCTATGATGCCCATCAGTACGGCTGGCATGGAGTCAGTTCCAGCCAGGCTTTCCGGACGCGCCTCATCTTTTAACAACCTGGTGCGCCAGGTCTCGGCTTCTTTTGGTATAGCCATTCTTACTTCTCTGATGACCAAACGCCAGGTTTATCATTTCGACTGGATGAGAGATAGTTGTAGCTGGTCATCGCCAGTGGCTTATGATATCCTCCAGCAGGTTAAGCAGGCCTTGAATCTGTCCGGCGATCGTACCCTGGCCGTCCTCGGCATGGTAGCTCAGCGTATAGCCACGGCCAGTGCCATTGGGGACTGTTTTGTTGTGAGCACTCTGATGGTAGTGGTGGCTATTCCACTATGTCTGTTCTTAGGTAAACGAGTGAAGGTTGCAGAAAAGGGCAAGGTTGCTTGAAATCGGGGGAATTCCCAGCTGAGATCTTAAAAAAGAGAGAGGAGAGCCCATGTTTAAAGTTGTGGTTACCAAAAAAACGATAAGTGTTGCGGCGGTTGTGGTTCTGGTCCTGATTGTCCTGACAGGTATTTTCCACAGACACCAGCATTCTTCCACTTTTGCCAGGGGGCAGGGCATGCAGGCTGTACCTGTCCAGACGGTAACAGTCCAATCAGGGGATCTGAGTGACGTGAACACTCTGACAGGAACCATTTCCGCCAGCCTGCAGACGGCCGTAGGTACCAAGATATCAGGTAAAGTACAAGCAGTGTACGCAGACATAGGACAGGCTGTGCACAGGGGGCAGGTGCTGGCCCGGCTGGACCCGAGTGACTTACAAAAGCAGCTGGCACAACTGCAGGCCCAGGTAGCGGTGGACGAAGCTCAAGTGCAGAGCGCGCGGGACAATTTTGCAAATTCTCTGAGCCAGGCCAGAACGGCCTTAGAGCAGGCCCGGGCTAATTATGAACAGGCTCTGGCTGACTACAGGCGCTATGAAACCCTTTACGACAATGGTGCCGCTACGCAACAGCAATTGGAAGAAGCTCGTTTAAAAATGGACAATGCCAGGTCACAAATGCAGGCGGCAGAGAAAGCTTATGAAGTGACACAGAAAGGGGACAGTGTAACACTGGCCACGGCTACCCTGAAAAAAGACCAGGCGGCTGCTGCTATTATTGAACAACAACTTAACGAACTAGCTATTACCTCACCAGTAGATGGAGTAGTGGCGAGTAAGAACATTGAAATTGGAGAAATGGTCTCGCCCCAGACAGTCCTGTTTAATATTGCGCAGATTGACCCCGTACTTGTCACTGTAAATGTAACTGAACAGGTTATCGCTGGAATCCACCCCGGTACGCAGGCGAAGGTTACCGTGCCGGAATTGGGAGAAAAAGTCTTCAACGGTACTGTAACCAGAGTGGGTCCGGTGCTTGATCAAGCCAGTCATGCCTACCCGGTGAAGATACAAATTGCCAACCCTGATCAAAGGATGTTGCCTGGAATGACAGCTACAGTAATCTTCAACGGCCTCAATACCAAAGCGGGAATTATCATCCCTGTACAAGCGATAGTGGAAACTCCCGAGGGGAGTGAAGTCTTTACTGTATCAAAAGGTGTAGCGCATATGCATATTGTGCAACTGGGAGCTGTGTCCAGTGATAAAGCGGTGGTGGTAAGCGGTTTGAATCCCGGCGAGCAACTGGTGGTCAACGGTCAGAGCCTGCTTTCTGACGGCAGCAGGGTACTTGTTGTAAAAAAGCTTCAGAGGCTGGCGCTAAAGGATTAATCAACCAGATCAAGCGGCGGGGGGCCAGACAATGAAAGTAGCAGATGTTTCCGTAGACCGGCCGGTGCTCATTTCCATGATTATGGCTGCGCTGATCATTCTTGGGCTGGTGGCGCTGCCCCTTTTGCCGGTGGACCTTTATCCAAACCTGGATATTCCAGTGGCTATAGTTTCTACGTCCTGGAGCGGAGCTACGCCCACTGTGGTGGAAGAACAGGTTACCAAGCCTGTTGAGCAGGTTATGAGTACTGTACCGGATGTTAATGAAGTGGACTCTATTTCCCGCAACGGCCAGTCGGTAGTTATAGTACGTTTCAATTACGGTACTGATATGAATCAGGCCGTAGCCAGTATGCGGGATAAAGTTAACCAGGTTGCGAGCAAGTTGCCTTCAGACGCCAGCGCGCCCATGATTATGCGCATAGACCCGAACAGTATGCCCATCATGACCCTGGCCCTGTCCGGGAAAAACGCCTCCGTAGAGCAGTTGAAACAACTGGCAGACGATGTGGTTACGCCACGGCTGCAACAGGTGAGCGGGGTATCGGCAGTTAATGTAAACGGTGGTAAAACGCGGCAGATTCAGGTAGTGGTGGACCCGGCACGATTGCAAAATTACGGACTGTCTATCACCCAGGTAATCCAGGCCCTGCAGAACAACAACTTGCAGGGCGATGCCGGTTTGGTAAATAAAGGCGACCAGGAGATCGACCTGCACGTCAGCGGCCAGTTTGTCACACCCGGTGACGTGCTCAACGTAGCGGTACCGCTGCCTGCCGGGGGGACAGTTAAAATTTCTGATCTGGCACAGGTATATGATACCTATGCCGACATAACGGAACTGGCCCGGGTTAACGGCTTGCCCTGTGTGAGTCTGGATATTATGAAAGTATCCGGTGGTAACACAGTACAGGTCTCAAGTAACGTTCAGAAAATCATTCCAGCCATAAACCGGGTTTTGCCACCCGGAGTGAAGTTAACTGTCATAAGCGACCAGGCTGAGTACATAAAACAATCCATCGATACAGTGGTCAACCACACGCTGCTGGGTGGTGTGTTTGCGCTTATAGTGCTCTGGCTATTCCTGCGGCGGGTGCGTACCACGGCAGTAATTGCCATCGTCATTCCCATTGCTATGATCTCCACCTTTGCCGCTCTGTATTTTGCTGGTCAGACTATCAACACTATTTCGCTGGGCGGTTTGGCTCTGGGGATGGGTTCTCTGGTGGATTTTGCCGTGGTGGTCATTGAAAGCATTTTTCGTTACCGGGAAGCTGGTTACGGAGCGGTAGATGCGGCCAAGCAGGGTACGGCCGAAGTGGGTACTGCAGTCATGGCCAGCGCCCTGTCACAGATAAGTGTTTTTGCTCCGGTAGTTTTCATGCAGGGGTTGGCCTCCCAGCTTTTCATGCCCATGGCGCTGGCAGTGGTATTCTCCCATCTGGCCGCACTGGTGGGAGCGCTTACCCTGGTTCCCATGTTGGCGGCAAAACTAATGCGGGGCAGTTCTTTCAGTGTGGACTTAACCAGTGGGAGCAGGTGGAATCCTTCTGTTGTTTTTACAAAGGGCATTGAAAAATTAAAGTCACAGTATGGAACTCTCTTGCGTTGGGCTTTGAGCCACCGCAAAACCGTACTGGGCGGTACTGCCCTGATGCTGGTGATAAGCCTGGCTATAATCCCTGTGGTTGGATTTGAATTAATGCCCAACCAGGATCTGGGCCAGTATTCAGTTCGTATTACCCTGGACCAGGGAACGAAGTTAGCCGTCACTGATCAGGTAACCGGACAGATCGAGCGGCTTATCCGCCGGATGCCGGAGACGGATACTGTTTACACCGTAGTGGGTAGTCCTGGGGGAAACTTTATTTCCTCCCAGGCAGCTACCAACACGGCCAGTATCAATGTTGTTCTCAAACCCCTGTCCGAGCGCAAACGCACTGTGTTCCAGGTGATTGAAGACTTGCGAAGGAAAGTGGCCTTAACTCCGGGCGCGCAGATCAACATTCAAGCAGCCCAGCTTAGTTTTATGCGTTCAGGTGCACCCATCCAGGTAGTTATCCAGGGTAACGATTTAAACGTGTTACGTGAATTGGGGGACCTGGTGGCCAGTCAGATTGAACAGGTACCAGGTACTCGCAACGTTTTGAATACAATGGACAGAACCAGCCCCGAATACGATGTAATTATTAACCGGGCACAGGCCGCCAGGTACGGTATCACTGTGCAGCAAATTTTAAATACCCTGCACGCAGACTACAATGGGACAAAAGCTACCAGTTATAACGCTGGTTCCACTTCGGTGGATGTAGTAGTTAAATTGCCGGAAGATCTTACTCGCGATTATGACCATCTCGACAACATAACTGTGGTTAGTCCATCTGGAATACAGGTTCCTATCACAGCACTGGCTACAATTAAACCTGCCGCCGGGCCAGTGGTTATTAGAAGAATCAACCAGATGCGCCAGGTGACAGTACAAGCCGATGTTTTTGGCCGCAGCGTGGGTCAGGTGCAGCGTGACATTCAGGCTCGTTTGAATCAACTTCAATTGCCTGCTGGCTATAGCTGGCAGTTCGGCGGTCAGGCGCAAGATATGGCTTCATCATTCAGGTCCCTTGGACTCGTTATGCCCTTGGCCATCATTTTGATGTACATGGTTATGGCTGGACAGTTTGAGTCGCTGTTTAGCCCATTTATCATCATGTTTTCTCTGCCGCCGACCTTTGTGGGTATTATGCTGGGACTATTAACGATGCACTATGCTATCAGTGTGAACGCTTTGATCGGGGTGATCATGCTTATTGGTATTGTAGTAAATAATGCTATTGTACTGGTGGATTATACCAATCAGCTGCGCAGAAGAGGACTGTCCACCAGGGAAGCCCTCTGTCAGGCCGGACCGGTGCGTTTGCGTCCGATTTTGATGACCACCTGTACCACGGTACTGGCCATGTTCCCTTTAATGCTGGGCTATGGTGAAGGAGCTGAGGCTCAGGCACCCATGGCTGCGGTAGTAGTCTTCGGTTTAACCCTCTCCACCATGGTTACACTGGTGCTTGTGCCGGTGATGTATACGATAATCGAGGATCTGGGGCTACGCTTGCGCAAGCTCTGGCATGAAAAACTGCAGAGAGAAACAAAACCAGCAGGGGGTTCAGTGCAATAATCGTTTTCAGCACCCGGCACTTTGAACCCACACAGATGGATCATGGCCTTGCCACAAAGGAGTGGCGGGGACTTCCTCCCGCCCTCTGAAGGGAACCGGACTTCCTGCAGCGGTTTTTACGAGGGGGTGCTCTTATATTATGAGACGTGCAGAACAAAAAAGTTATTCTGGACGGGCGCTTCTTTTGTTGCTGGTGTTGCTGGTAGCGATAATGGCGGGGTGCGGTAATTTTTCAACGACTGGTTCTTCTGCACCGGCAAGCGGTGCCGGGGTACTACGAGGCAACAACAATACAGTGCAGAGTTCGGGGCGCAAAATCTGGAATGCGCCCACGGCAAAATTGTTTGGGACTTTGAGAAGGGTGGAAGAACTGGCCAGAGACAATAATTACCCACTAACCGCAGAGCAAGCGAAAAAAATCCTGCCCATCGTTAAGGACATTGCTGCACAGAAAAATATTACCACCGGTTATGCAGCCGAAAAACAAAAAGAAATTATGGCCGTTCTCAGTCCGGAGCAGCAAAAACTGATTAGCACTCCACCACAAAGACCAGCCAGGCCAGGAGATGGTAAGGGAAATGCCAGTCACCAAAGACCGAATGTCAATAATGGTAAAGGTGACCAGGCCAATTTTCAAAAAAGACTCCTGGAGCGTGTGATATCAGTCCTCCAACAGAAAGCTGGCAGTTAATCAATCTACTAGGAGACTGTTGCAAAACTCCTTACCACCCATAGGAATCTAAGGGAAACAGGA
>NZ_JBNATZ010000144.1:0-6557 GCF_049701015.1 Desulfofundulus sp. | reverse complement strand
CCGACCGGGTGGCTGAGAGAGTGAGGATGGGGGGATACGCGGGCAAAACTGTGGTGCTTTCCCTGAAGGACGCCCATTTTGCATATCTAGCGCGCATGAAAACCCTTCGCGCGCATACCGACCTGGCCACAGACGTGTACCGGGCGGCGGTGGAGCTTTTGGAGCGGCACTGGCCCGAGGGCTGGCCCGTGCGCATGGTAGGGGTAACCCTTACCGGGCTGGTTCCGAAGCCTCCGGAACAGCTGACTCTCTTCGGGGATAAGGAAAAACGAAGAAAAGCCGAGCAGGCGTGTGATTATATCAGGAACAGGTTTGGGGAAATGGCCATTTTGAGGGCCTCTTCCCTTACGGGGGCGGGTGTCCGGTATGCGTGGTAACCGGTTGTGGGAAAGCCATCGCATCATCCTGCCGGAAATGCGGGACAGGGCAATAAGGAAATGCACCGACTGCCGATTTCTGGTCAAAATCCAGGGAAGGGAAGAGGTGCGTTGGGGCTGCGTGGTTGGCCTGCCCGGGTACGGTTCTTTGCAGAAGACGGTTCCGGAAACCCTGCATGTGGTAGAAGTTTTGAGGGTGGTGGGAAAAGAGGGGCTCCGGGAAGTGCTGTCTCGTGGAAAACCGGAAGCCCAGGCGTGCGGACTCTTTTTGCCCAAGTGCAGGAAAGTGTACAGGCGGTTTAATTGGTCGTGAAGCTGGAAAATTTCATACCTTCTGTAGTGCTTGATGAGGAAAACCCTGTCGATCCGTCACCGTTCGACAGGGTTTTCTTGACGCGTTTTCCTGAAAGTGGTTCAATTGGCTCTGGTGCATAATGACAAGGAGATTTATCAACCTTGTGCAAAGTTCAGGCAGTACATCGAAGGCTACCTGCAACCTTATCGGGAAAGAACGTGTTTTGGGTTAACGGAATTAAATGGAGTATGGCGAAGATGTGCCCCCCTTGCATAGGCGATGGCTGCTTCCCTTACGCTGCCGCTGGCACCCGTGATCACTTTCAACCCGTGCTGCTGGAGTATTTGGATGGCTCTCAACCCTGCGCTGCCCAGAATTAACGTATCCACGCCTTCCCGCACCAAAAGTTTTGCCAGCTCTTCGTAGTTGTGCTGGAAAGGCGCGGTCGATAAAAGCTTGTGACCTTTAATTTCCCGGTCTGATATATCGAAAATTATAAATTCCTTGCTCTTTCCGAAGTGCTGTTTAACAAAACCGTTAGCGTTCGGAATGGCCAATTTCATATTTTCCCCTCCTGTTGCTAAATCTCGTAGAAATATGGTTTGTGCAGAGTTAATAAAACCTTTGCATTCTCAAGGGGGGGCTACCCGGTTTACAGGATACGCAAAAAAAAGACCAGGAGTGGTGGACAGCCCTGTGAAAGATAAAGCGATTGGGGAACCTTTCTTATTGCATGAAAGGGAGTTGCATTCTGCAATGGGGAGGGTATTTGACAATTGTAAATTGCAATATTCCTCTCAAAAAAAAAAAAAGAACCCCGGGTGCTTCCTTCTGGATTTGTCCTCCGGGGTTTTCTCTGGGGATGCTTGAATTTCGCTTTATTTTATTATATTTTTCGACAGGATCCGGTTGAGGAACAGGGTGGTGTACTGCATCTCTCCGTTTGCCCACAGCATGTTGTTCCTGCTGTCCGGGATGCCCCTTTCTTGACATATGGGGCAGGGAAAAGCCGGGTAAGATTTTAGTTCGGAGCTTTCTTCTCATGCGTTCATCCGGTATCACCACTTCAGGTAATATTTCCCCTGTCCCAGGCGGGCAGAGGTTTTTGCGGGCAGCTGGGATCAAAAGTATCTGCCCTGCTGTCATAAAATTTTTAAAACACCTGCCCCTTTTGTATCTTAAGCGGCTATCCTGGGATACAGGTACGTGCCCACTGCTGTGGCCAGGCTGCAGGCCAGAAGCAGAAATCCCGTATCTGCCCGCCAACTGGTCAACTGGCCGTGAACAAGGGCGTTGCGAAGGAAGTCCACCATGTAGCTCAGCGGGTTCACCGATGCTACCACGCGAAGCCAGCCGGGCATAATGGAGATGGGGTAGAGCGCGTTGGAAGCAAAGAACAGGGGCATGGTGATTAACTGGCCGATACCCATGAAACGCTCACGGGTTTTAACAATGGCGGCGATAATCATGGACAGGATGGCGAAAAATGCGGCTCCCAGTATGATCACGCCGGTGGCTGCTAAAAGAATGACCGGGTGCCAGTGCAGGGGTATACCGGTTATGGCTGCAAGCAGAGAAATAATGATTGCCTGGCTCAGCGCACGTATCCCTGCAGCCAGAGCCTTACCCAGCACCAGCGCCACGCGGGGTATAGGCATGGCCAGAAATTTTTGCAAGATACCCATATCTCTTTCCCAGATCGTGGACAGGCCGAAGAAGATAGCCGTGAACATCACCGACTGCGAGAGGATGCCCGGAGTCATATAAGTCTGGTAGGTTACGCCGCTTGTTTCGAAAGCGCGTACCCTGCTGAAAGCCTGGCCAAAGATCAGCAGCCAGAGTACGGGCTGTACGGCCCGGGTGAATAGTTCAGTCGGGTCATGTCGCAACTTGCGCAGTTCCATTTCCACTATGACCAGTATGTTTGATAGTACCTTGAACACTGTACCGCCTGTCCTCCCTGCCGGTTCAACCGAGGCGGCGGCTGAGGCGGCGTACCTGTCTGATTCCACGAAAATCTCCCCCCGTATCCAGAGAATTCCCTGTAAAATAAGTGAAAACATCATCCATAGAAACATTGGGTTCAGCCATCATGGCTTTTAATTCTTCCGGCGTACCGGTAACCACCATTTCGCCGTGATTAATTATGCCTACCCGGGCACAAACTGTATCTGCCTCTTCCATATAGTGGGTTGTGAGCAGGATGGCTATACGGGAGGTGCGCCGCAATTTCTCAAGTATCTCCCAGACCCCTCTGCGGGCGACCGGGTCCAGCCCCACTGTGGGTTCATCCAGGAAAAGCACACGCGGATAATGGAGTACAGCCTGGGCGATTTCCAGCCGCCGGACCATACCGCCGGAATAAGTACGCACCAGCCGGCCGGCGGCATCTTCCAGCTGCATGAAGTGCAGCAGCTCGGAAATACGCTTTTTCATTTCTTTCCCTTTTAAACCAAGCAGCCGCGCAAAAACCATCATGTTTTCATAGCCGGTAAGCGCACCGTCCACCGACAGGGCTTGTGGTACATAACCTATGCATTGTCGAACCCGGGCTGCCTGCCGTCGCACATCGTAACCGCACACTGTTGCCCGGCCGCGATCAAGTGGTAACAGGGTGGTCAGCATACGTATAATGGTGGTCTTCCCTGCTCCGTTTGGTCCCAGCAGGCCAAAAATCTCCCCGGTGGCAATGTGAAAAGAAACATCTTTGACCGCGGTGTGTTTACCAAAGGATTTTCTCAGTTGTTCAACTTCTACAATTACTTCCACCACCCGGACACGCTCCTTTTTTCATCTGTCCCAGTACTTTCTCCAGCAGGTTATAAAGCTGGCGCCTTTCCTCTCCACTAAGGGGTTCAAACAATGCTGACAAAACCTGGCGCCTCTCCTCTCGCCAGGCGTGAAATACTCTCTGCCCGTGCTCAGTGAGATGTACAGTTACCACACGCTCGTCTTCTGTTCCCCTTTTTCGGCAGACCAGGTTATCCCGTTCCAACCGCTTTACCGTGATGGTCACCGAGCTTGAGCCGGTTCCCATACGGGCGGCAATGTCTTTGATCCGCTGTGGCCCGAACCGGTGCAGGATGTGCAAAACCCAGTACTGTTCGGGTGTAATCTTGCCCTGTTTTACCGGGTGTGACATCAGACGCCAGTAACGCCAGATTTGCCAGAGTGCATCTGCAATTTGTTCCGTGAACAGGATTTCATTGTTACTCATTAAAACACCTACCTGTATTGAATATAGCATCAAATGTTTTGATGATCAATCTGTTTGATTTTATTAACCTGGAAGAGTTCCAGTGTTCACAGCTACTGCAAAACAGGGGTCAGGAAAAACTGATTTGCTCAAAAAAAGATGAAAAAATGCCTTTCTTCACATAACCGCTGAGATAACGGATAATTTAAGTTATGAAATAATGAAAAAAATATTGGCCATGAACGGTATATATGATAATATTAAAATACAGAAAAGAGTAACCACAACTTAGCGTTTCCCTTCTGCGGTAAAATCTAGCAAAAGGAGGTGAGGAGATGAAAGAAGAGGAGCAAGCAGCGCAACTTTTGCAAGCTCTTGGGCATCCCCTGCGTTTTAAGATACTCGACTTTATAAGTACCGGAGAGCGCTGCGTTTGTGAGGTTATGTCGGCGGCAGATGTGAAACACTCGTTAGTTTCAAGGCATCTGTCGGTACTTCGGCAGGCCTGTGTCCTTGAATCGCGCAGGGAAAAAACACGGGTGTTCTACCGCGTGCGTGACCCGGCGGTTCTAACCATTTGTGAACTGGCACGGGCAATTATAGTGCGGCGAAAAGAGGAACTGGCTAAACTTCTGGCTACTATGACATCTCTTGAAAGATAATAATGATGGAGGTGTGTTTGAGTGCAATATCTGATCTACTTTTTGGTGGGACTTCCGGCAGGGTTTGTGGGTGGTCTTCTCGGGACCGGTGGTTGTGTACTGATGATGCCGGTAATTCGTTTTGGTTTCCACTTCGACCCGGCAATAGCGGTAGGGACGACGCTAACAGCAGTCGTTTTTACTGCTGGTTCTGGAGCCTACCAGCATATAAAGATGGGAAATGTAGACGGTGAAACAGCTGCACTTGTCGGTTACAGTGGCATCTTAGGTGTAATTATCGGAAGCATTGTTTTTGGTTACTTGAAATCATACGGGAAGCTGATTGACCTGGTAGTAGGACTGGCCTTTGTGTTACCCTCGATACGGATGCTTTACGAGGGACTTGTCGTAGCTCCCAGACAGGCACGCTTAGCGGCAGTTGCCGGCGGTCAGGCTGTGGGGGTAACTGCTGCGGATGCCGTGCCTCAGAAAGTGCCTGGTGCACCTGTGAGCAAAAGTGTTCTCGGTTCGGTAATTGGTTTCCTGACGGGGATTATTGGTCTCGGTGGCGGGTATGCGCTGGTACCTTCGTTCCTGTATATCCTGAAAGGGCCGATGAAGCTGGCCATTGGTACGAGTATGGCTTCCTTCATCTGGATGGCACTGGTAGGAGCCATTTTCAAACTATACCAGCATGTAGTGGATATTCCAACTGCAATCTGTCTTGGGATTGGTGCCATAATAGGAGCTCTTTATGGCGCTAAATTCGTAGCTAGGGTGAAAACTGCTACGCTGAAGGCTCTTTTCGGTGCGATATTTATTTATGTGGCAGCTAAATACATCTTAACCTATTTCGGAATTGCCATCTAATTAATTCCTTTCGGGGTGAGGATAACCTGAGTGATTAACTTCCGGGAACGGTTAAACGAAGACCTTCAGCAAAGCGAGGCGCGCCTCAACACCATCCTGGACCTGTACTTCCCGGAATTTCGGGATATTCTCAAGTCCATTAAAGGGAAGGCTGCCATGGCTGCCCTGGATAATTTCCCTTTCCCGGCTGACCTCATTGAAAAGCCGGTAGGTGAAGTACCACTATGATATCGGTGTAGTGTTTCGCTTTGAGAAACCCGTGCCCCACCAGCCCTGTCAACCAGGCAAGGTGGGGCACCCGGTTTTTGCCGCTTTTGTTGTTACTGTTGGGCGATAAATATCTCACTTATAAGGTTCAGGACTCGTTTTTACTCTCCTGGTTATTCCTGGCACGAGATTTCTGGTAATCTTTGATAGCCTCGTGCAGTGTGTTTGCCGCTAGAAAAGCACAATGCACATTTTCTTCGGGTAATCCTCCCAGGGCCTCCAGCACATCCCGGGGTGTTATCTGTAAAGCCTCAGAGAGAGTTTTCCCTTTGGCAAGTTCAGTAACCATACTCCCGGCGGCAATGGTGGTACCACAACCGTCAGTCCAGAAGGTAATATCACTAATTTTTCCATCGGTTACCTTAAGCCAGATCTGTATGGTATCACCACAGAAGCCGCTAACACTCGCATAACCATCTGCTCCCTCAATTCTCCCGATATTCCGGGGGTTGCTGGCATGGTCGATAACTACATCACTGAATTCTGACCATACTTTTTTCTGTAGTTCCTCCGCTAACTTATCCAGATCCATCGTGCAACCCTCCATGGCTCACTTTCATTGGATATTCCGCCCTATAATGATTTATGTTTATAATTTGAGGATAATTTTAATCCAATTATTGACCAGTGTCAACAATATCAAAACTTTAAAAACTATTTGCCGGTAGTTTTAAAATAGTTTTAAAACTACCGGCATTCTCATTACTCCTGTTCAGCCTGTTCTTTTTGTTTTCCCTGAATTTGCTCCAGGCGCTGCTTAAATGTCTGGAGGATGTTCTCGAGGTGGGAGATATGCGCTTTTAAGAACCCTGCTTCATGCTCGGGAGAGGACGGGAAATAGGGCGGGTACGACGTACCGGCGGACGGGGGAAAACCACCCCACCAGAAAGCACCGCGGCGCCCCATACCCC
>NZ_JBNATZ010000143.1:0-6561 GCF_049701015.1 Desulfofundulus sp. | reverse complement strand
AACAGGTATAGATTGTTAATTTTTTATTAAAATATGATTTGAATTGATTAATTCAGCTCAAGAGGTGATCCCCTTGGTCGATGAACAGTTGTTGAAGGAAGTTCTGGATCTCGCCCTGTCCAGCGGGGGAGACTTTGCAGATGTATTCGTCGAGCACAGACAATCCACGGGTGTTGGTCTCGAAGGCGGCAAGGTTGAGCGGGTCCATTCGGGTATCGATATGGGTGCCGGCATTCGGGTGCTCAACGGGGATTCCACAGCCTATGCCTATACCAACGACCTGAGCAAGGAAGGCCTCCTCGAGGCCGCCCGTATCGTCAGTCATGCTTCCCGTGGGGAGAAGAAGGATTATCACCTGGATCTGCGCCGGGTACGGCCGCTGGTTGATTTTGCCGTGGTGGAACGACCTGATGCGGTCAAGGCGGAACGCAAGGTGGAAGTTGTCCAGGCAGCTGACAGAGCTGCCCGGGCCGTGGATGTGGAGAAGATCAAGCAGGTGATGGTGGCCTACGGGGACGTGGTCCAGAAAGTGGTCATTGCCAACAGCGCCGGCGAATATGTGGAAGATGAGCGTATCCGTACCCGCCTGATGGTGCAGGTGGTGGCTGCCGAGGGGTCGACCATTCAAACGGGTTACGAGGCTGTGGGCGGTTTAGCGGGCTTTGAGTTGCTGGAACGTTATTCCCCGGCTACTGTCGCAGAAGTTGCGGCCCGCCGGGCCGTGGAGATGCTCAAGGCTAAAGAGGCCCCCAGCGGTAAAATGCCCGTGGTTATGGCCGGGGAGGCGGGAGGCACCATGGTGCACGAAGCCTGCGGCCACGGCCTGGAGGCGGATCTGGTGCAAAAGAAGCTTTCTGTTTATGCCGGCAAAAAGGGGCAAAAAGTGGCGGCCGACATCGTTACCGTTATCGATGACGCCAGCATGGCCGGCCATTACGGTTCCTACCGTTTTGATGACGAGGGTGTGCCGGCCCGGAAAGTGACCCTCATTGAAAATGGTGAGCTTACCGACTACATGTACGACCGGCTCACCGCTTCACGGGAAGGAAGAATGTCCAACGGTCACGGCCGCCGGGAGTCCTACCAGCACAAACCCATCCCCCGCATGGGCAATACCTACATAGCTCCGGGCAAGATGGACCCGGAGAAGATCATCAGGGAGGTTAAAAATGGCCTCCTGGTCAAGAAAATGGGTGGTGGCCAGGTGAATACTACCACCGGAGATTTTGTCTTTGATGTAGCCGAAGGGTACCTGATTCAGGACGGTGAAGTCGGTCCCATGGTACGGGGGGCAACTTTGACGGGCAACGGCCCTGAGGTATTAAGGATTGTGGAAATGATCGGCAGGGATCTTGGTTTTACCATCGGTACCTGCGGCAAAGACGGGCAGGGTGTTCCGGTTAGCGATGCCCAGCCTACCATGGCTATCAAGGAGCTCGTTGTGGGTGGTACTGGCAAAATCCGCAGGCTGTAAAACCGCACTTACAAACATAAAGGGACAAGGGACGGAACATTACGTTTTATCCGTCCCTTTCCTGGTATCTTTTAATTCGAGGACCGAATCTATAACGCGGTGTAACCGCCCGCGGGTCGTTCGGAAACCAGTCTGGTCATCAGGTTTGCAATTACCTGTTTTTCCTGCTGGTCGGCTACCTGCCAGAGCTCCTTGAGCACTTTTTGTTCCGGGTTGGCTGGAGGTACGTGATCGGCCAGCACTTGACCCGCCTGCTGGGCCAGATTTACAATGCGGTCCCGGGAAATGCCCAGTTCCTCCGCAAATTCTACCGCCTGACCCAAGAAACGTTTCCAATTATCCCAGTCCGTACTTACCTGGCGAATATCCAATTATGATACGCTCCTTTCTGATAAATGTATGGATTTATTTCTATTTTGTTCCTTTTCTCGCTGTTTTATTCAAGGAAAGGGATACACACCTTCGCAAGCAGCGGCATATGGTAACAAAGGAAACCTAAAAGGCCTCATCCAGGGGGTAGGCTGCATGAAAATTGGTGATATCGTTACCTGCAAGGTATGCGGTGAAGATATGCAGTTCTGTATACTTGGTTTTTATACCAAACAGAGTACCGGGGAGCGGGTAGCCATTCTGGCCATGCTGGACCCGGCCACCATAGTGGAAGCTTCAGTACAGGAACTTGCACCGGTATCCCTGAAAGGTATATTTGATCTCACCACCAGTCTTTATGTACACTAGGCTGCCGGCAGGCAGCTTTTTTTATTGGTTTCTAAAGGAATAGGTTAGCGGGTATTGAATAATACTTATGTTGACGTGGAAAGGAGTGGGATTTGCATTGGCCGACTTTGTGGAAATTGCCCGGTTCGCTCTGGAACGTGCTGCCAGCCTGGGGGCTGACCAGGCTGAAGCCTACCTGAATGCCGGCAAGGAGCTGGTTGTTGAAATACGGGACGGGCGGGTTGAAACCATGAAATTGGCGCAGGACCGGGGCCTGGGCCTGCGGGTGATGGTCGGCAACAGTGCCGGATTTGCCTTTACAACCGATCTAACAAAAACGGCCGTTGAGGATATTGTCAGCCAGGCGGTGAGCAATGCCTCCAGTGCGGCTCCTGACCCTTACCGGGTGTTGCCCGAACCAGCTTCCAGGTACCCTGAACTGGACCTTTATGACCCGGCCATCCGAAAGGCCACGGTGGAAGAAAAAATCGAACTGGCCAGGGCTATGGAAAGAGCAGCCCGGGATTTCGACCCGCGGGTAAAAATCATTGAAAGCGCTGCCTACCATGATGCTGAACTAGAGGTTACCCTGGTGAACAGCCGGGGTATAGAGGCCAGTTACCGGAGTGCCTACTGCGGGCTGTATATTTCCGTGGTCGCTGAAGAAAACAATGATAGCCAGACAGGCTTTGCGATGGATTACGGGCTGCAATTTGCGCGGTTGAACCCGGGCAGGGTGGGACGGGAAGCCGCAGAGCGGGCTGTGCGCATGCTGGGGGCTAAACCGGTGACCACCCGGCGGGCGACAGTGATTCTGGAGCCCTATGTGGTGACGGGTTTTTTGGGGCTTCTGGGTCCGGGTCTTACGGCTGAAGCCGTCCAAAAGAACCGTTCGCTCTTCGCCGGCAAGGTGGGACAGGCGGTGGCCTCCCCGCTTGTGAACATCATTGACGACGGTGCTCTGGCCGGAGGTCTGGCTTCAGCTCCTTTTGACGGTGAAGGCGTGCCCACGGGGCGTACGGTCTTAATTGAAGGTGGAGTTCTGCGCGGCTTCTTACATAATACATATACGGCTGCTAAGGATGGGGTCAAATCTACCGGTAACGGAGTGCGCGGCTCCTTCAAGAGCCCTCCCGAAGTGGGAACAACCAACTTTTTTATCCAGCCGGGGACGATTTCCCATGAGGACCTGATTCGTGATACCCACCAGGGTCTCTATGTAACCGAAGTATTGGGGATGCACACGGCGAACCCCATTTCCGGTGATTTTTCCGTAGGAGCGGCGGGGATTTTAATTGAAAACGGACAGCTTACCCGTCCTGTACGTGGCGTGGCCATCGCCGGCAATCTTCTCGATTTACTCAAGCAGGTGGATGGAGTAGCCAGTAACCTGACCTTTTTTGGGGGACGGGGGGCGCCGACCATCAGGGTTGCTGCGATGTCCATAAGTGGTCACTAAGAACGGGCTTTGCAATTATGCTTGCTTATGGTAAAATTTTTTTTGCGATCCTCTTCAGGCAGGACGGTGTTTCAGATGAAAATACTGGTCCTGAACGGCCCCAATCTAAATTTACTGGGACGCCGCGAGCCCCGGGTTTACGGTAATCTCACCCTGGACGAGATCAACTCTTCCCTTGTAGAGCTGGCCGGGGAACTGGGCGTGGAGATAGCGTTTTACCAGTCCAATCACGAAGGCGAGCTGGTGGACAGGCTTCACCGGGCGGTGGGTGCAGAGGATGCAGTGATTTTTAACCCCGGTGCCTATACCCACTACAGCATTGCATTGAGAGATGCTGTGGCAGCAACTGGTTTGCCTGTAATTGAAGTGCATCTTTCTAATATCTACGCCCGGGAAGAGTTCCGTCACCATTCAGTGATTGCTCCGGTGGCCGCCGGTCAGATTAGCGGCCTGGGCATGCTCGGTTACCAGCTGGCACTCAGGGCCGCAGTAGAACTGGCGCGGAGCAGGGGGCAAGGACATGCAGGGCAGGATTAAACGTCTACTGGCCAGGATTGCTCAAGAGAATGTAGATGCATTTTTGGTGATGCGCCCGGAAAACCTCTTTTACCTGAGTGGTTTCACCGGTTCTGCCGGTGCTCTGGTTGTTACTGAACGGCAGGTTTATTTGATGGTTGATTTTCGCTATTTTGAACAGGCAAGGGAACAGTGTTCTTTTTGTCAGGTGGTCGGTTTTCAAGGATCTCTATATGAGGCGCTTGCTGAAAGACTGCCCCACTGGGGGGTCGAGCGGCTGGGCTGTGAAGGAGATTTTCTTAGTTATAAACAGGTAATCACGCTGCAGGAGAAACTGGAAAATATTCCTGTTGCACCTCTCCACGGTCTGGTCGAGGAGTTAAGGCAGGTAAAAGATCGGGAGGAAATTGAGCTTTTGTCCCGGGCAGTGGCTTTGGCCGACCGGGCTTTTGAACACATTCTTGACTGCTTGAAGCCCGGTGTTACTGAATGGGATGTGGCTGTGGAGCTGGAATGTTTTATGCGCCGCCTGGGTGCCAGTAAAAGCGCCTTTGATACTATTGTCGCTTCCGGTCCCCGTGGAGCTTTACCCCATGGTGTGGCTTCCCACCGGGTTATTCGCGCAGGGGAAATGGTAACCATGGATTTTGGTTGCCTGTACGGAGGCTATAATTCCGATCTCACGCGGACGGTCGTGCTGGGTTCGCCCCATCCCCGCCAGCAAGAAATCTACGATCTGGTTCTGGCCGCCCAGCGGGCTGCTCTGGCAGCCGTGCGAGCCGGGGTGAAGGCCTGTGAAGTTGACCGGGCAGCACGCGAAGTGATTGCCTCTGCTGGTTACGGGGAAAACTTCGGCCACAGTACCGGCCACGGCGTGGGACTGGCGGTACATGAAGAACCTTCCGTATCCCAAAAGAGTGAAGTTGTGCTGCAACCGGGTATGGTCATCACTGTGGAACCGGGCATTTACCTTCCGGGCTGGGGTGGTGTAAGGATTGAAGACATGGTGGTAGTGGAGGAACAGGGGTGCCGTATTCTTACCAGTGCCCCAAAGGACCCTCTGCCTGTGGTTCCCGTTTAAATCCCGTTTAAATATGGAGGGGTAATTTTAGTTTATATGGATATTATTATCAAAGGGAGGTTTAGCTAAACGTGATTTCCACCAACGACTTCCGAACCGGATTAACCATTGATCTGGACGGCGAAGTGTACCAGGTGATTGAATTTCAACACGTCAAGCCCGGAAAAGGGGCGGCCTTTGTACGCTCGAAGCTCAAAAACCTGCGTACCGGGGCCGTAATTGAAAAAACGTTTAACGCAGGCGAAAAGATACCCCGTGCCCATGTGGAGCGGCGTGAAGTTCAGTACCTTTATAATGACGGGACAAGCTACAATTTTATGGATATGGAAACTTTTGACCAGTTCTCCCTGACCAGGGAACAGCTTGGAGATGCGGTTAACTTTCTGAAGGAAAACATGACCATCAATCTCCTCATGTTCCAGGGTAAGTCAATTGGCGTGGACTTGCCGAACTTTGTGGAGTTAAAAGTGGTGGACACGCCCCCGGGTATCAAGGGAGACACCGCCTCCGGAGGCTCGAAGCCGGCTACCCTGGAAACAGGTTATGTCGTACAGGTTCCCTTCTTTGTTGAAGTTGGCGATGTTTTGCAAATAGACACCCGAACCGGTCAATATATCAAGCGGGCGTAAAGGGTAGGTCGCCTGTTGCAGGAAGGGATGACTTGCCCCGAGGAAATATATGTTTAAAAACCCCCGGAAAAGAGCAATACTATAACAGTCCAGTTGGGTACTTATCAAACCAAAGGGGGTTTTTAAATGGAGGACCTTAAATCCAAGGTGGCTTACCTGCAGGGTCTTTCCGCGGGTATGGACCTTGAAAAGGAAAGTAAGGAGGGCCGGTTGCTTTCAAGTATCATCGATGTTCTGGGAGATTTTGCCGATTCTTTTAACGAGTTGCAGGAAGCCCAGGGACAGCTGGAGGATTATGTGGAAAGCATTGATGAAGATCTTTATTCCCTGGAAGATGAGATTTATGAAGACCGCCCGGGCATCGATGAGGACGACTATATGGAAGTGGAATGCCCGCGCTGCGGGGAACTCGTTTATTTCGACCGCGATATTGTCGATGATGAAGATGTGATTGAAGTAACCTGTCCCAATTGCGATGAAGTGGTCTTCGTTAATGATGAAACCTTTGCTTCCGCCGATGAGCCCGAACCGCTCGAAGGGCGTGCGCAGGTGGAGCATGAAGATGATCTTTAGGTTTCGGTCAAGCCGAAACCTTTTTTCATCATCAGAGAACCGGTGCTGCGGTGTCAACGTTAAAGTAAAATTACTGTAGGAAAAGTAGCAGGGGAAAAGAGGTGGAGGGTAG
>NZ_JBNATZ010000142.1:0-6614 GCF_049701015.1 Desulfofundulus sp. | reverse complement strand
GCCCGCTACCTGGGCGTCCCGGTGAGCGAGGTGGAATTGTTGCCCTTCGGTGGGGTGACGCGCATTGGCAGCGATCTGGTTCTGGACCCGCTAAAGGAAGTTTATGTAGCGGCGGCCGGGCCTTTATGTAACTTGTTTATGGTTCTTCTGGGCCTGGCCATGAAAAACTACGGCTTATGGCATAATGAACTGGGGCCTTTTTTCCTCCAGTGCAACCTGCTCATTGCCGCCTTCAATCTCCTGCCCGCCCTACCTCTGGATGGTGGTCGGGTTTACCGTGCCAGCCTGGCTGGAAGGATGAGCATAAAGGAGGCCACCTACCGGGCAGCTATCCTGGGACAGGTTTTTGCCGTCGCCGTGGTTCTGCTGGGTTCGCTGGGGCTTTTGTTTGGTGTTACGGGTCTGGATGTTCTGGTGACGGGGCTGTTTCTGTTTTTTGCCGCGACCCGGGAACGTGGCATGGCACCCTACCTGTTCATGAGTCAACTGGCCGGTAAAAAAAGCGAAATTATGAGGGCCGGGGTGCTCCCCGTGCAACCCCTGGTTGCCCTGGAAGATGTCCCCCTGGGTAGTATTGTCAAGCCCTTTCTGCCCCAGAAATTTCACCTTGTGCTGGTTCTTGACCACGAGTGGCAGTATAAAGGATTTCTGACCGAGGCCCAGATTATTGACGGCTTATTGAGCCACGGGGTCGACCTGCCCGTGGGCCGCTTACCTTTGCATCCGCTTTAAGAAGCGTCCATCCAAAGCAGGATGCGGTGCTGTCCTCGTTTTACCCCGGTGCCGGGGTGGACGGGCGCCGCATCCTTAATTATAATATATACTTGTTCTATGTTTACAGCTTCTGGTTAAACAGGTAAAATGATTTTTAAGGTATACCTTCCCGGGTAATAATATAGACAGGAGGAACCCATGATCAAGCTGGAACAGGTACTGCACCGGGTACAAAAGCCGGCCCGCTATGTAGGCGGGGAATGGAATGCCGTATATAAGGATTGGGAGAAGACTGCCGTTAAGGTGGCCTTTGCTTTTCCCGACGTTTACGAAGTGGGCATGTCCCACCTCGGCCTGCAAATTCTTTATCACGTGGTGAACAGCCGGGAGGATGCACTCATGGAGCGCACCTTCGCCCCGTGGGTTGATATGGAGCAGGAGATGCGCAGCCGGGGGATTCCCCTGTTCACCCTGGAATCACGCAGGCCGGTGGCCGACTTCGATATCCTGGCCTTTACCCTGCAATATGAGATGACTTTTACCAATATTTTGAATATGCTGGACCTCGCGGGTATCCCTTTGCGCAGTGAACAGCGGGGTTCGGAGCACCCCCTGGTGATTGCCGGTGGGCCCTGTGCTTTCAATCCCGAACCCCTTGCCAGTTTTATGGACCTGTTTGTAATTGGTGAGGGCGAAGAGGTTTTTAACGAATTGCTCGACCTGTACCTGGAGCTGGGCGGCCAACGGGCCGGGCGCCGGCATTTTTTACGCCGGGCGGCGGAAATCGCCGGTATTTACGTCCCCTCTCTTTACAGGGTGGAGTACCATTCAGATGGGACTCTGGCCGCCGTTGAGCCCGTGGAAGACGGCGTGCCGCCAAAAGTAACGAAACGGGTCATCCGCAACTTCGACCGTGCCCCTTTCCCCGTGAAACCGCTGGTCCCCTACCTGGGTGTGGTTCACGACCGTGGTATGCTGGAGGTTCAAAGAGGGTGCACCCGGGGTTGTCGCTTCTGTCAGGCCGGGGTAATTTACCGTCCCGTACGGGAAAAAAGCCCGGATACTCTCATCCGCCAGGCGAATGAAATTGTCAAACACACCGGATACGATGAGATTTCCCTTGTCTCCCTGAGCACGGCCGACTATTCCCGGGTGCAGGAAGTGGTGCGTACTTTGCTCGACCAGCTGGGGGATATGGGGGTAAGCGTATCCCTGCCCTCACTGCGGGTGGATGCTTTTTCCGTAGCCCTGGCCCGGGAAGTACAGCGGGTACGCCGGGCCAGTCTGACTTTTGCTCCCGAGGCTGGGACCCAGCGACTGCGGGATGTCATCAACAAGGGCGTAACAGAGGAAGACCTCATGGAGGCGGTCTCGGCCGCCTTTGCTGCCGGCTGGCCGGCCATCAAGCTTTACTTCATGATCGGCCTGCCATCGGAACGGGAAGAAGACCTGGAAGGCATTGCCGGGCTGGCCCGGCGGGTACTGGCCCGGGGAAAGGAACTGGGTGTCCCCGGGAACAGGTTGAAAGTAACGGTAAGCGTGTCTTCTTTTGTGCCCAAGTCCCACACCCCCTTCCAGTGGGAGCCCCAGCTGGAAATGGACGAGCTGCGCCGCCGGCAAGCGCTTTTGCGGGGGATGTTAAAACAAAAAGGGTTGGTTTTCCACTGGCACGAGGTCGAAACCAGCTTTCTGGAGGCTGTTCTGGCCCGGGGGGACCGGCGCCTGGACCGGGCGCTGGAAGAAGCCTGGCGGCTTGGCTGCCGGTTTGACGGCTGGTCCGAGTGTTTTGATTTTGCCAGGTGGAAGGAAGCATTTCGCGTGGCAGGTCTGGACCCCGCCTGGTATGCTTACCGCCGTTATGCTTACGATGACCTTTTACCCTGGGATCACATTGAGGCCGGTGTGAGCAGAAAATACCTGGTTCTGGAACACAAAAGGGCCCTGGAGGGGAAGGCTACACCCGACTGCCGTACAGGCAGGTGCCCGGGCTGCGGCCTGTGCCCCACTCTCGAGATAGAACCGGAAGTGCTGGACCGGACAAAGGGTGTGTGCGGATGATGGTCGTCATATCAGGTGGTTTTCTGGCAAGTAAAAATTACAGGAGGTGCCCGCTTTGCCCCGTTACCGGATAGAGTTCAGCAAAGAAGGCCCCGCCCGTTTTATATCTCACCTGGACCTGGTGCGCACCCTCGAGCGGGCCATGCGCCGGGCCGGGCTTCCCCTGGCCTTCTCCCGGGGGTTCAACCCCCATCCCCGTTTCAGTGTGGGGGCGCCTTTGCCAGTGGGGGTTAAGGGAGAAAAGGAATATTTGGACCTGGAGCTGGTGGCCGCCCTCCCGGTGGATGAATTGCTTGAACGATTGAACGGCCAGCTCCCGGCAGGACTTAAAGTGAGCAGGGCGTGGCACATCCCTGATGATGCGCCGGCCTTGATGGCCGTCCTTGAAAAAGCTGCTTACCTGGTGGACGTCCCCCTGACACGGGAGATCTCGCAGGAAGAGTTGCAAAGGAGTATTGACGCGTTGTTTGAGGCTCCCGAAATCACCATTACCCGCCGGGGCGGGGATAACAGGGAAAAGGTTCTGGATATCCGCCCGGGTATTTATGCCCTGTCCGGCCTGCTGGAAGCCGGCTGCGCCAGGCTGAGGATGTGCCTGGCCGTGGGCAGCCGCGGGACCGTACGTCCGGAAGAAGTGGTACGGGTGCTGGCGGAGCGGTTTGGTCTTCCGGTCAAGGACGAGTACCCGTGTGTAGTCCGGACGGGTTTGTACCCGATTGAAACCGGAAAATTCGAAGAGAGGCCAAGTTTGTGAAAGAAGGTTTTAGCTTTGTTCAAGGAAATTGTGGTTAATGCAGGAGAAGAAGAAACCAGGGTAGCGGTACTTGAGGACCGCGTGCTGGTGGAAATGTATATCGAACGTTCCTTCCAGCAGCGTCTGGTGGGCAACATTTTTCGCGGTCGTGTGGAAAATGTGCTGCCCGGCATGCAGGCTGCTTTTGTGGATATCGGTTTGGAAAAGAACGCCTTTTTATATGTTGAGGATGCCCTGCCGCCCCGTTCAGGTAACGGTTTCCACCATCACGGGCTGGGGACCAGCATTACCGATATCCTGAAAAAGGGCCAGGATGTTATTGTCCAGATTGTTAAAGAGCCCATTGGCACGAAGGGTCCGAGGGTGACCACCCATATCACCCTGCCCGGGCGTTATGTGGTTTTAATGCCCACCATGGACTACATTGGTATTTCCCGGCGCATTGAGCACGAGCGGGAGCGGGAAAGGTTGAAAGAGCTGGCCGCCCGCTTGAAGCCTGAAGGTATGGGTCTGATCGTGCGCACGGTGGCAGAGGGGGTTGAAGAGGAAGAGCTTGCCCAGGATGTGCACATGCTCACCAGGCTCTGGCAGAAAATACTCCACCGGGCCGGCCAGGGGCCGGTGCCCAACCTCATCCACCGCGATCTGGAGCTTATCCAGCGTATCCTGCGGGATGCCTTCACGGAAGATGTTGACCGCCTGACGGTGGATTCGCGTTCCGAGTATGAAAAAATCATGGAACTTTTAGATGTCACTTCACCAAAGTTGAAGTACAGGGTTTTTTTAGAAGAAAGGGAGAACATCTTCCAGGATTACGGCATCGAACAGGAGATAGAACGGGCTCTTAAGCGAAAGGTCTGGCTCAAGTGCGGCGGTTACCTGGTTATTGACCAGGCCGAGGCCCTCACCGTGATAGATGTTAATACTGGTAAGTATGTGGGCAGTACCAACCTGGAGGACACGGTGCTAAAAACAAACCTGGATGCGGCGGTGGAGATAGCCCGCCAGCTCCGCCTGCGCAACATAGGCGGGATCATCATTATCGACTTTATCGACATGCAGCAGGAAGGTCACCGGCGCCAGGTTCTAAAAGTTCTGGAAGAAGAAATTAAAAAGGATAAAACAAGGACCAACATTCTTGGTATCACCCAGCTGGGACTGGTTGAAATGACCAGAAAGAAGGTCCGTCCCAGCCTGTCCGAGGTATTGCAGCGTCCCTGTCCTTACTGTGAAGGGCGGGGCAAGGTGCTCTCCGAGGAAACGGTGGGCATCCATTTCAAAAACCGGATTGTTGAGCTTGCCCGGCGTACCGGTGCCGATACCATTCTGGTGGAGGCCCACCCTCTGGTGGCCGCCCGGCTGATTGGCAGCGGGGGTGTCAACCTGCGGGAACTGGAGCAGAAGACGGGCAAAAATCTTTACATCCGCGGCTCCCAGGGGCAGCACATCGAGTCGGTAAGCATCAGGCCGCTTTACAATAAAGAAGAAGTCATTGCCCATACGCTACCTGTCAAGCCCGGGCAGGTGCTGGAGGTGAGGGTGGAAGAACCCCACATTTCCAATACCAACGACGGGATTGCACGTATTGACGGTTTTATTCTGGACATCGAGGGGGCCGGTTCCCTGGTGGGTGAAACGGTGCCCGTCGAGGTGAGCAAGGTATACCGCACTTACGCCCGGGCTAGGCTGGTCAAGTCATAAATTTAAGCAGGCGCCATGACGCTTCCGCCGCTAATAGCGGATAAAACGGGAGCCGAATACGGATGTTGCCTGCTGGATCTTGATACGGACCCTACTTGCGGCATTTGCTTGACAAAACCACCGGTTGTGTTAAAATGTTATACCGTAGGCAGTTCTCGCGCTGCCGCAACCGCTCGGAAGGGGTTCGTAAAGGAGCGAAAAAGTCCTACCTGCTTTCGGCGAGACCTGAAAAAAGGGAGGTTCTATCTTTGTACGCCATAATTGCCACAGGCGGCAAGCAGTACCGTGTATCTGAAGGGGATACCCTTCTGGTGGAAAAGCTGGCAGTTGAACCCGGCGAAGTGGTAGAAATCGACCAGGTGCTGGCCGTGGAAAAGGATGGCGAGCTCCGCGTGGGCAGCCCGCTGGTGGAAGGGGCCAGAGTGGTTTTGAAGGCCGTGCGCCACGGGCGCGGTCCCAAAATTATCGTTTTCAAGTACAAGCCCAAGAAAAACTACCGTCGCAAAAAAGGACACAGGCAGCCTTTTACCGAGGTTGTCGTTGAAAAGATTGAAGCCTGAAATAATTCAAACGAAGTTTTGTTCCGGGAAATCATAGCCGGGCCGGATTTGGCAGGAGGTGAGATTTATGGCGCATAAAAAAGGTGTTGGTAGTTCGCGTAACGGCCGGGATTCCAATCCCAAGTTTCTAGGCGTGAAGCGTCAGGACGGTCAGTTTGTCACCGCCGGGAGCATTCTGGTCAGGCAGCGGGGAACCCGCATTCACCCCGGGCGTAATGTAGGGAAAGGGGGCGACGACACCCTGTTCGCCCTGGTGGACGGTGTGGTTTCCTTCCAGCGCAAAGGCCGCGATAAGAAACAGGTTAGCGTGATTCCGGTGGCGGCAGTCCAGGCTTAGGTAGGAATAGATGCGGGCCAGCAACGGCTGGCCCTTAAATTTTTCTTTATTGTCCCGCCGCCGGGCAGGGATCCATTTTTTTGTATAGAAAAGGTAACCTGTAAAGCATAATACTGGAGGATGGTTGCATGGAACTGAAATCCCTGCTGGAATTTGTCCGCCTTCAGAGGCACGACTTTCTCAACCACCTGCAGGTAATCTCCGGCTTGATTCAAATGAATAAGGGGGAGAAGGCGCGGGAATATATCGTTGAAGTAGCCCGGGAGATGGAACGCCTGGGTAAAATCATTCATTTACAGGTGCCCGAGGCCACTACCGCGTTCCTGGCAGCCCTCGCCGGGGCTTCCAATTTACAGGTCGAACTTGATTACCACATTGAATGCAATCTGGCTGATTGCCCTGTCCCCGGGGTACGGGTGGGTGAGGCCCTGGAAACAGCCCTTCTGGAGGCCATATCCTGCCTGTCGCCTCCGGAGATTGCAGACCGCCG
>NZ_JBNATZ010000141.1:0-6636 GCF_049701015.1 Desulfofundulus sp. | reverse complement strand
AGGGGGTGGTCAACAATGGATTTGCGCAGATAACCCTCCTGATAACCCCGTCTGACTCCCTCGTTGACTGCCTCATACAGGTCGCCCCCGGTTATAGCCACTTCCTGCCCCACTTCTAAAAAAACAACAGCAAAACCGGTATCCTGGCACATGGGAACCTGTTCTTCCCGGGCAATGCGCGCATTTTCCAACAGCTGTTGCAGGATGTCCTTACCCGTGAGGGAAATCTCCTGACCTAAAGCCTCTTGAAATGCTGCCAGCACATCTTCTCCCAGTTCGTAGTTAGCCTTCTGACACAAGTTAGCCACTGTGGCTGTAATGGTAGCAGCGTCTAAAACTCGCAAAAGCCCCTCCCTCCTTCCATCCAAGGCATGCTTTCAATGAAATTAATTTTAATGAATTCCTACACACGCAATTTTTATACCAAATACAGGACAATGTAGCAAGCTTGTCCCGAAAGGTTATTTCCCGCAGCCAAAAGTAATTCTAAAAGATAGAAACAAGGGGGTATCGCCCCGAACTTCTAGATTTTATAAATAAAAGCTCGAAATAGCACGTATCTCTAAGGTAAAAAAGATAGACAGCCTGTTCTAACCTTTGGAATAAATCTAATAATTATAATTTTGTCAATTAGCAAAATCTTCACTACGACCCTTTTTCAACTTATTGTATAATGTGGCGAGCGATATATTGAGTGCCTGGGCTGCCCGCCTCTTTCCTTCCACAGTGGTACCAAATTTGGCAATAGCTTTCCTGATAAGTAATTGCTCCATCTGGTCAATAGGGATCAGATCAATATCACGCTCCGGTGAGACCTTAAACTGGCTTACATGCTGAATAAAATGTTTTTTGGTAAAAACCTCTTCATCTACTGTCACCATTACCCGTTCGAAAACATTTTCTAATTCACGAACATTTCCAGGCCAATCATAACCATAAAGAATTTCCTCAGCATCTTTAGAAAGACCCTTAACCTTTTTTCCAAGTTTTCTATTCAGTTTGATAATCAAGTTATTGATAAGGATCGGCAAATCTTCCTTCCGAACCCTCAGAGGTGGAATAGTAATCTCAACCACGTTCAGCCGGTAATATAAATCTTCCCGGAACCTGCCCTGTCGGATCAACTCCCGCAGGTTGCGGTTGGTTGCCGCAATCACACGTACATCCACTTTAATGGTCTGAGTACCTCCCACACGCTCAAATTCCATTTCCTGTAATACCCGGAGTAATTTCCCCTGCAAATTCAGGTTCATATCCCCAATTTCATCAAGAAAAATAGTTCCACCATGGGCCAGTTCAAACTTACCGATCTTGGATTTAACAGCTCCAGTAAAAGCTCCTTTGGTATAGCCAAAAAACTCGCTCTCCAGAAGGCTGTCCGGGATAGCTGCACAATTAACCTTGATAAAGGGCTTATCCCTGCGGGGGCTGGCATGGTGGATGGCATGAGCAAACAACTCTTTACCAGTACCACTCTCTCCCAGTAACAGGACGGTTGAGTTTGTACGTGCCGCCCTCTCAGCCACCTGGATACAGCGCCGCAATTCTGTACTATTCCCCAGGATATCGGCAAAAGTATATTTACTGGTCGTCACCTGACCGAATTTATCTGAGAGATTCTCAATAATGCTGGTGCTCTGGCGCAATTGTTCCATTAAGTTCATAACATCGGTAAAGTGTTGAAAAACCACAACCGCCCCTTCCATCTTTCCATCCACAAAAATGGGAGCAGCGTTGGAAATAACTTCAGCATTGCTTCCCCCTACTTTTGTGCGATACCCCACCACACTCCTGCCGGTACGTAACACCGTAGCTAGAGCCCCATCAGGAGAAGCCTCAAAGATATTCTGCCCAATGCGTTCCTTTTCGCTTATACCGGTGATCCGGCTAAAGGCAGGATTGACGTATTTGATGATACCCCGGGAGTCCGCCACTTCGATAGCTTCCTGAACAGAATCTAGGATAGCGGCCAATTCTCCCTGCACCCGCCGGGCTTCAAGTAATTTTTCCTTTTCCCTCAATACGGCCAGCATAAGATCCAGAGCCCGTGCATCCATGATGGACGTTGTGCGCGGCTTTATCCGGTGCAGGTGCATCTGAATTTCCGGATCACCGGTAGCTTCGATTAAGACATCCACGCCGGACAGTTGAACTATTTCTGTATAATCTGAAGTAGTAAAAACTCCATCCGCAGCTGCGGCTTTAATTCCCGGGGATGAAGGATCGGCATCGGCCACCCCTAAAATTTTAACATCTCCGACAGCCTTTAACATGCGATAAATAGAATAACCGTCCTCATTACCTCCAATAATGGCTACGGTCAAGCCGGACACGTTGCCTCACCTTCTATGTACTCCAAAGTTTAATGAGATTATTTCGACGATTGTCTTCTAATCCCTTCTAAAAAATAAAAAAATTAATTCGAACAGTTGTTTTGAAGGGAACTTTTTTTGTGTTATAATCAAAAAGGGAGGCTGATAGGTATGAACACCTCACTTACTACACGGGAGAAAATTATTTTAGAAGTTATCAAAGAAAACATTCGCTCAAAAGGCTACCCACCTTCGGTCCGGGAAATCGGTCAAATTGTAGGACTGAAATCAAGCTCAACAGTACATAACTATTTAAAACGTTTAGAACATAAAGGCCTCTTACGCCGGGATCCCACCAAACCCCGGGCACTGGAACTGCTGGAGCGTACTTTGCCTTCAACCCAACCGGTGCGAATGGTACCCCTGTTAGGACGGGTAGCAGCGGGTGAACCCATTCTGGCCGTGGAAAACCAGGAAGATGTGTTTCCTCTTCCGGCCAGTTTTACCGGGGAAGGCGAATTCTTCATGCTTACTGTCCGTGGCGACAGCATGATTGAGGCAGGCATCCTGGATGGGGACCTGGTGGTGGTCCGGCGCCAGTCAAATGCCGAGAACGGAGACATTGTAGTAGCACTTCTGGAGGACGAAGCCACGGTCAAAAGATTCTTCCGGGAGAACGACCATATCCGGCTGCAACCTGAAAATAAGACCATGTCTCCCATAAGAGTCAAAAATCCCCTTATTCTGGGCAAAGTCATCGGCCTGCTGCGCAAATTATAATGTTGACTTCTTCTCACTCTTCTAATCTTTTTTGTAAGCTGCCAGCTTCGAGATATAATAATGAGCAGCGTAAATGGCTCCCAGGGGATTATGGGCCAGTACACGGTCCTTAACCGCCAGAACGGTTACTGGAGCTACCGAATATTTAATGAATAAACTATCATGCCCGACACAAAGGCCAAGTAGAACATTTAATTCTGTGTCGGCCCGGTTTAATATCTTAGCCTGGGCTACAGGATTGCACATGGTTTCAAACCGGCCGGGGCGAACCTTTTGTTCATCAGTAATACCCAAAAACTCCTTGGGTACTGAACCAGTTTTACACATAACCGATACAACACTAAACCCTGCTTGTTTCAAGATTTTTGATACCTCAGCTGCTTCCCTGCGCAAGCCTACGCAAAAGGCCAGACCCAGCCTGCTGAAGCCAGCCCTCCGGCTGAACTGGATGATTTCTTCCAATCTTGTCCATTTCCCGTAACCGGCAGATTCAGTTAAGGCCGAGCTAAGGGCAAGGTTAAATACATCCGGCAGCTGGTATTCCTTTCTCGCTTCTTCATAAACCTCACGTTGAGACTTCATGGGACAGTGTCCCGGAATCTTCTCCGTCTGACCCGTGTAGCAAGCATAAATTCCACATTCTGCACACCTGCTCATCAATCCACTTCCCTTTCTTTATCTTAAGTGTAAAGGGATGGCAGTAATGGCCATTCCTCTTATCTTACTTATTACTGGTATATACGTCGTCAGGCACCATAAATTCCTTCAGGACACTTTTCAGTAAATTTTAATGACAATCCTAAATGGTAATAGCCAGTTTCCTAAATGTTACCATGTCATATACCCAGATACGCCTCCTTGACATGCTGGTTGTTCAGCAGTTCTCCACCGTTGCCCTGGAGCGATATCCTGCCGTTTTCCAGCACATAGGCCCTGGTGCACATTTTTAAGGCATGCATAACATTTTGTTCCACCAGTAGAACTGCAATGCCCCGCTGGTTAATCTCTTTAACAATTTCAAACACCTGATGAACCAGAACGGGTGCCAGTCCCAAGGAAGGTTCATCAAGCATCAAAAGTTTGGGTAAAGCCATAAGACCCCTTCCGATGGCTAGCATTTGTTGCTGACCCCCGCTTAAGGTGCCCGCTTCCTGATGTTGTTTATCTTTCAATATTGGAAAAAGGGAAAAAACCCACTCCATAGTTTCCTTTCTTTTCTTTTTAGCTTCGGGAAACAGGGAACCCATCTCCAGATTTTCTCTTACCGTCATTTCAGGGAAAAGCCTTCTTCCCTCCGGGACATGGGCAATGCCCATTTCAGCAACCCTGTATGCCGGCATTTTGGTTATTTCGTTTTCCAAAAAATAAATGTTCCCACCATGAGGACGCAACAAGCCGGAAATGGTGTTTAAAACGGTGGTTTTACCGGCACCATTGGCACCCAAAAGGGCAACCAGCTCTCCTTCCCGCACCTCAAAAGAAACATCCCATAAAACCTGTACATCTCCGTATGAAACGTGGATATTATTTACTTTAAGCATAAGCCTCACCTAAATATGCTTTAATTACCTCAGGATGATTGACTATCTCCTTTGGTGTTCCAATGGCAATTTCCCGTCCGAAGCTGATGGCCAGAATCCGGTCGGAAATACCCATAATTACTTTCATGATATGTTCTACAATAATAATGGTTATGCCCGCTCTTTTTATCTTTAAAATAATTTCAATTGCTTCTTCTGTTTCCTTTGGGTTTAATCCTGCCGCTGTTTCATCCAGTAGTAATAGCTGCGGTTCCGTAGCCAGTGCCCGGGCTATTTCCAGGCGTTTCCGGTCGGCAATGGTCAGATTTCTAGCATCCATATCCCTACGGTGATAGAGCCCGCAAAACTCCAGAACATCCAGAGCCCTGGCCCGAGCCATAGCAATACTGCTGGTACGCAAGAACGCCCCGACCATAACATTATCCAGAACGCTCATTCTTTTCAGGGGTTTGACCACTTGAAAGGTTCTGCCTATTCCCAGGGCACAGATTTTATGGGGAGGCAAACCGTCAATGCGGCGCCCCTTAAAGTAAATTTCTCCTGACGTTAAAGGGTAAAAACCGTTAATCAAATTGAAAATGGTGGTTTTTCCGGACCCGTTGGGACCGATCAAACCCAGAATTTCCCCCTGTTCCATGGTGAAACTGATATCATTAACTGCTCTTAGCCCGCCAAAATTTTTAACGATATTCTTTACTTCAAAGAAGCTCATTTAATCACCTCCAGCCATCACAGCCTTCCCTTTCTGTCTGAAAAGTAGACGTTTCAAAGTGCCCCATTCTCCAATTACACCATTGGGCAGAAAAAGAATTACCAGGCAGACGATAATGCCAAAAGCAAGCACATTGGCTGGACCCAGCCAGGCCCGGAAAAGTTCGTTCAAGACCACATAAATAGTCGCTCCCACAGAAGGACCCCACAGGGTGGCTACACCACCCATCATTACCACCAGAATAACCATAATTGATATATCGCTGAGAGAGAAAACCACGTGCGGGTCGATAAAGGCGATATAGTTCATATAAAATGCACCCACCAACCCCGTTATAAAAGCACTGGGCAGCAATGCAAACATCTTGTACCTGGTGGTGGGAATTCCCAGAGACTCGGCTGCATCCTGATCTTCCCTGATGGATATAAAGTAATAGCCCAGCTTGGACTTAACCATTCGATTCACAATAAGTAAAGACATGCCCCATATTGAGAAAGCGATAAAATAATAGGGCAACTTGGTAGCAAAACTGTTAAGAATTAATATTCCCTGGGCACCGTTGGTCAGGGAGACCCAGTTGGTAAAAACCAGTCTGAATATTTCTCCCAGCGCCAGCGTAGCCAGGGCAAAATATGGTCCCCGTAAGCGAAAGCAGAGAGCCCCGATAGGAACGGCCACCAGCATGGCTATAATGGGACCCAGCACCAAGCCCCACCAGGGGGAGACCTTCAAGTGGAAGATCAACAATCCCGCGGAATAGGCACCCAGACCAAAAAAGGCAGCATGACCAAAGGAAACCTGTCCTGCGTACCCTCCCAGGAGATTCCATGCTGTTCCCAGTGTAGCCCAGATAAAAACCATGATCATGATATGCTGCACATAGGGGGCCCGAACGACTAAAGGAAGCGCGATAGCTATCAAAACCACAATTGCTGACCCAATTAATTCCTTCCATTTCATTAACTTCACCTCCTGGTAAGGCTTTTAAAACCACCCGGTAGAAATAAAAGGACCAGTAAAAATATGATTAACCCGAATACATCCTTATACCCCATGGAAATATAGGTCGCTCCCAGGGATTCGGCGATACCCAGGGTGAGGCCGCCAAAGAGAGCCCCCATGGTGCTTCCCATGCCACCTAAAATGGTGATAATAAATGCCTTTGCCGTGAACAAGTGACCGATATCAGGCCACAGATAAAACAAGGGGAGCAACAGGGACCCCCCCGCAGCAGCAAGTGCCGAGCCGATACCAAAAGTGATCACCGTTATCCGGGGAGCGTTTACGCCCA
>NZ_JBNATZ010000140.1:0-6676 GCF_049701015.1 Desulfofundulus sp. | reverse complement strand
TTGTTGGTAAAATCGGTGGGGTTAGAAAATTTCCTACAGTGTGTTGACTTTATCTACTTCCCCAGTAACACTTGACAACTCATGTTCTCCGTGGTAAGCTACGCTTAAGTTAATATCGTGCAGGTATAGTTGAGGTTAGCAGAGTAGAGTTGAGGGGAGCTTCAGTTGAGGCGTGGCGAGTCTGCGTATGTGTCTGGACTGCCAGCGCTCGGTGGAGCGCTGGTTTTTGTTTTTGATCGGGGGGGGTGTACGATTGATTTTTCCCTCAAAAGAAGAGTACTTAAAACTGGCCTGCCACTACCGGCTCTTGCCGGTAACTGCCGAATGGGAAGCTGATATGGAAACACCCATTTCCCTTTTTTCACGGCTGGCCGTGAGGGGTCCTTCCTTCCTTCTGGAGAGTGTGGAGGGCAATGAAAAGCTGGCACGCTATTCCTTTATTGGTTTCGATCCCCTGGCCCTGTATTGCCAGAAGGGCGGTTTCGGAAAGATTATCCCTGGAGGGGAAGACCCCACCGACCTGTTCGAGGTTATTAAGGCAATATCCAACATTGCAAGCGGAGGTACCTCGGACGGTCCGGAACACGGGTATTATCTGAAGGGGAACCCGTTCATCCTTCTTAATCAACTGATGAGTTACCTGAAAGGTCCCCAGCTCTCGGAGCTGCCCCGTTTTTACGGGGGTGCGGTGGGCTACTTCGGTTACGACCTGGTGCGCTGGTTGGAGAAATTGCCCCGCATTGCCGCTGACGACCTGGGAATACCCGATATGATCCTGCTTTTCACCGGTACACTGGTCATCCTGGACCACTTGCGTCATACCGTAAGGGTGGTCGTGAACACACTACCAGGCTTGGGGCCTGAAACAGCCTACATGCAGGCAGTAGAAACCATTGAAAAAATACAACAGTCCATAAACAGCCCCCATGCCCTCAGGGAATTCACCGGCATGCCAAAACTGTACGGGAGACCGAACACACCCGGTTCTCAACAGCAGGACATTAAAAAGCGTTCCTCGACAAGCAGTGATACGAGCCGGAGCATAAGCGCCAGCATAACTCGAGAAGAATTCGTATCCCTTGTGCAGAAGGCCGGAAAATACATCAGGGAGGGGGATATCCTGCAGGTGGTTCTTTCGCAACGCTTGCAGATGCCCTTTAAGGGAGATCCTTTCCAGGTTTACAGGCGTCTCCGCTGCCTCAACCCCTCCCCCTACCTTTATTACCTCAACCTGGGGCAGGTGGTCATAGCCGGTTCTTCACCGGAGATGCTGGTACGCGTGGAGGGCAGTATGGTAGAAACCAGGCCCATTGCAGGTACGCGTCCCCGTGGAGCCACCCTTGAGGAAGACGAGGCACTGGCGGCGGAGTTGCGTTCAGATCCCAAAGAGCGGGCGGAACATGTAATGCTGGTGGACCTGGGACGCAACGACCTGGGACGGGTATGCACCCCGGGGAGCGTAACCGTACCCCAGTTCATGAGCGTCGAGAAATATTCCCATGTCATGCATCTGGTCTCATCAGTACGCGGCGTCCTGGCCCGCAATTCATCGTCCTTTGATGCCTTTATGGCCTGTTTCCCGGCCGGCACGGTCTCCGGAGCACCCAAAGTACGGGCGATGGAGATTATCGAAGAACTGGAACCCTTACGCCGCGGCCCTTACGCCGGTGCTGTAGGTTACCTTGGGTACAACGGCAACCTGGACACGGCCATTACCATCCGCACCGTGACTTTTTACCGGGGTTCCGCTTATGTGCAGGCAGGGGCGGGCATTGTGGCAGATTCCGTTCCCGAGAAAGAGTACCAGGAGACCCTGAACAAAGCCCGGGCACTTTTACAAACCCTGGCCCTGGAAAGTGAGGGTTAAGAGCAATGTTAACCGCACCGGCTGGAATTGAGCAATTCAGTTTACCGGCAGCTGAAGAAGTGAAGCTGCTGATGATCGATAACTATGACTCCTTCACCTATAACCTGGTGCAGTATTTTGGAGAATTCGGCATACCCGTCGAAGTAAGGCGCAATGATAGCATCACATTGGATCAAATCAAAACTATGAACCCCACCCACGTGGTTATCTCCCCCGGTCCCGGAAACCCCGACGGGGCGGGAATTTCCCTGTCGCTGGTGAAAAACCTGGCCGGAAAAGTACCGATCCTCGGGGTGTGCCTGGGTCACCAGACCATAGGCCAGGCCTTCGGCGGGCGCGTTGTTCAGGCTCACCGTCTGATGCACGGCAAGACCTCGGCCGTTTATCACGACGGCCGGACCATTTTTCACGGCCTTCCTTCCCCTTTCACGGCTACACGCTATCATTCCCTGGTGGTGGATGAACGTCACCTGCCCGGTTGCCTTGAGGTAAGTGCCTGGACGGCGGAAGGGGAAATCATGGGCTTGCGCCACCGGGAGTTTGCCGTTGAAGGAGTGCAATTCCATCCCGAGTCAATCCTTACAGAGTACGGGCGGCATCTGCTGGCCAACTTCCTGCGGTACCGGAGTGGCCGGCGGACCTCATAGATCGATTTAACTTTAGCTGAGGGGAGACGAGTCAGGATGATCAAAGAAGCCATCAGCCAGGCAGTAGCCGGGCAAAGTCTGACCGAGCAAGAGGCGGAGCTGGTCATGGATGAAATTATGACCGGACAGGCGAGCCCGGCACAGATTGCGGCGCTGCTCACTGCCATGCGTCTTAAAGGCGAGACGGTGGAAGAAATCACAGGTTTTGCCAGAACCATGCGGCGTCACGCCACGCCGGTCAAATCCAGACACGCCCTGCTGGTAGACACCTGCGGTACGGGAGGAGACGGGGCCAACACCTTCAACATCTCCACCATTGCCGCCTTCGTGCTGGCCGGTGCAGGGGTTCCGGTAGCCAAACACGGCAACCGTTCCGTATCGAGCCGCTGCGGGTCGGCCGACGTGCTGGAAGCACTCGGGGTAAATCTGGAGCTCTCTCCTGAAGAACTGGAAGAATGTCTGGACAGAGTGGGCATGGCCTTTCTTTTTGCTCCCGTCTTGCATAAAGCCATGAAATATGCGGCCGGACCCCGGCGGGAAATAGGTATCCGCACGGTCTTTAACGTCCTTGGTCCCTTGACCAATCCCGCCGGAGCAAAAGCCCAGATTGTGGGTGTGTACAGTGCGGAGCTCGTACCCGTTATCGCCCGGGTACTGGCCCGTCTGGAGACCGGGAGGGCCTTTATAGTACACGGAGCAGGAGGATTGGATGAAATCTCCCTGGCCGGTCCGGCAGTGGTGGCTGAAGTAAGAGGAGGGGAAATAAGGGAATATTCCCTGGACCCGGCCGATTACGGCTTTATTTACGTTCCCGTGGAAGCCCTGGCCGGAGGCAGCCCGGAGCACAATGCAGCTCTGGCCAGGGAAATACTGCGGGGAGCTCCCGGTCCCTGCCGGGATACCGTGCTCCTGAATGCCGCTCTGGGTCTGGTGGCTGCTGGTAGAGCAGGGGATCTGGCCTCAGGTCTTACCCTGGCCGCCGCCAGCATCGACAGCGGCGCTGCCGCAGGGAAGCTCGACGAACTGGTAGCCTTCACCCGCCGGGCCGGAAGGCAGGTGGTCAGCCTTTGATCCTGGAGAAAATCGTTGCCCACAAGCACCGGGAGGTTCAGTACCGCCAGGAAGTGTACCCGCTATCCCTGTTAATCGACCGCATTCAGATGCGTGGTCCCGCCAGGCCCCTGGGCAGCTCCCTGCGCCGGCCCGGAGAAGTAACCCTCATAGCTGAGATTAAGCGCGCATCACCATCTAAAGGCTGGCTGGTCAAGGGCTTGAAACCGGTAGAAACAGCCCGTATCTATACCCGGGCCGGTGCTGCAGCCATTTCTATACTTACCGATAACCGTTTTTTCCGGGGACATCGCGCTTTTTTACCCCTGGTACGCCGGGAAAACCCTTTGCCCCTTTTATGCAAGGACTTTATCATCGATCCTTACCAGATTTATGAAGCCCGTTACCTGGGGGCAGACGCCATCCTGCTTATCGTCGCTGTGCTCAACGACCGGCAATTGAGCGCCTTTCAAGCACTGGCCGGTGAGCTGGGCTTGAGCTGCCTGGTTGAAGTGCATACTGAGGAAGAACTGGAGCGCGCCCGGGCATGTGGAGCCACCATCATCGGCATTAACAACCGGGACCTGCACACGTTTTCCACGGACCTGACCACCACCTTCCGCCTGCGGGAGAAAATAACCGACCCCCGCGTGGTTGTGGTCAGCGAAAGCGGTATTAATTCCAGGGATGATATGCTTGCCCTGGCTCGCTGCCAGGTGGATGCTGCACTGGTAGGGGAGGCTCTGGTTGGTGCCGTTGATGTGGAGAAAAAGGTCCGGGAACTGCTGGGAGAAGGTATTGTTTGATGGTAAGGGTAAAAATCTGTGGCATTACTGATATTTCCAGCGCTCTGGTGGCTGCCGAAGCGGGAGCGGATGCCCTTGGTTTTGTCTTCGCCCCCAGCCCCCGGCGCATCACCCCATCCCTGGCCCGCCGTATTTGCAGAGAATTGCCGCCCTTCATCACACGGGTGGGGGTATTTGTTGATGCCCCGCTGGAAGAAGTGCGGGCTGTAGCGGAATACTGCGGACTGGACGTAATCCAGCTGCACGGCAACGAACCCCCGGACTACTGCCACTCCCTGGGCCGCAGGGTGATCAAGGCTTTCCGGGTTGGTGCTGAGCTCGACCCGGTAGAATTAGCCCGCTATCCGGTAGATGCCATACTGCTCGATACCTATGTGGCCGGTCAAAAAGGGGGCACCGGACAGCCCTTTGACTGGCAGTTGGCCGCCAGTTTGAAGATTGCCCGCCCCCTCATCCTGGCGGGCGGTCTAAGGCCGGACAATGTCGGCCGGGCCGTGGCCATGGTGAAACCTTACGGGGTAGACGTCAGCAGCGGGGTGGAAAAGGACGGCCAGCCGGGGAAGAAGGACCCGGACAAGATCCGCCGTTTCATTGCCGCAGCCAAAGGACCTTGAAATCGATTATTCTGCGGGGAGAGCGCCGCGTTCAGCGTGATTTACTGAATATTGACAAGCACAAGGAGGAAAAACACATGCCTTTACCGGATGAACGGGGCTATTTTGGACCGTTTGGAGGCCGTTACGTGCCGGAAACCCTTATGCCGGTCCTGGAAGAACTTACAGCGGCCTACCAGGAAGCCCGCCGGGACCAGTCCTTCTGGCAGGAGCTGGAATACTATCTTCAGCAATATGTGGGACGGCCCTCACCATTGTATTTTGCCCGCCGTCTGAGTGAATACTGCCGGGGAGCCAGGATTTATCTCAAGAGGGAAGACCTCAACCACACCGGTGCCCACAAGATAAACAACACCATTGGCCAGATTCTCCTGGCCAGGCGTATGGGTAAGAGACGGATTATTGCTGAAACGGGTGCCGGCCAGCACGGCGTGGCCACAGCCACCGCCGCTGCCCTGTTCGGCATGGAATGTGCCGTGTACATGGGCGAAGAGGATATGGTCCGCCAGGCACTGAACGTTTTCCGCATGCGTATCCTGGGTGCCACGGTAATCGGCGTGACGGCGGGCAGCCGCACCCTGAAGGATGCCATGAACGAAGCCATGCGGGACTGGGTCACCAATGTCAATACCACTTACTACCTGATCGGGTCGGTAGCCGGACCTCATCCCTATCCCATGATGGTGCGCGACTTTCAGCGCGTGATTGGAGTGGAAACCCGCCGGCAGGTACAGGAGCAGGCCGGCAGGCTGCCCGACGTAATCGTGGCCTGCGTAGGCGGGGGGAGCAATGCCATGGGCATATTCCACCCCTTCCTTGAAGACAGGGAAGTAAAACTGGTCGGGGTTGAAGCGGCGGGCTGCGGGTTGGACACCGGGAAACACGCAGCTACCCTCAACCGGGGACGCCCGGGTATCTTGCACGGTTCGAAAAGCTACGTCCTGCAGAATGAAGACGGCCAGATCAACCTGGCCCACTCCATTTCCGCCGGGCTGGACTATCCCGGTGTAGGTCCCGAACACAGTTACTTAAAAGAAACGGGCCGGGTCACTTATACTGCCGTCACCGATGAGGAAGCGCTGGAAGCTTTTCAACTGCTCTGCCGTACCGAGGGAATCATTCCGGCCCTGGAGAGCGCCCATGCCCTGGCCTGGGCAGCCAGGACAGCCAGAGAGATGCCCCGGGATGCCATCATTGTGGTAAACCTCTCCGGCCGGGGAGATAAGGATGTGCAAACCGTAGCCCGCGCCCTGGGCGGAGAAGGTTAGACAGTGGCGGGCCATCCCCTATAAAAATAAATTCAGGAAAGGAGTAACCAGGGCTTTCCTGGGAAACAACCATGAACACAAACCGCATTGCTCAACGTTTTTCCGCTCTGCTTCAAGAAGGCAAAAAAGGTTTGATCACTTACATTACGGCCGGTGACCCCAACCTGGGTACAACCGCACGTCTGGTTGAGACCATGATTGAAGCCGGAGCCGACCTGGTGGAAGTGGGTATCCCCTTTTCGGATCCCGTAGCCGACGGCCCGGTTATTCAGCAGGCTTCTGCCCGGGCCCTGGCCAGCGGCGTGCGGGTCAGGGACATCATCCGCATGTGTGCCGGTATCCGCCAGAAAAGCACCGGTGTTCCTTTAATAGCCCAAGGGGTGGCCCAACCGCGGCTACGCCACACGTGGTGCGGAGGCGAAGA
>NZ_JBNATZ010000139.1:0-6698 GCF_049701015.1 Desulfofundulus sp. | reverse complement strand
GATATTCTGATATTATTTATTATTTGTATGACCTACAAAATTTTCGGAGCATTTAAAAAACATTAGTCTTTCTAAGTATCAACACATTAACAAAAGAAATGGAAACGCTATCAAAGGAATCGACATGGAACCAACGTGGTTCCAGAGATTCCTGTTCCGCGACCTGGAGTTGATTCGTGGGGAATAGCTTATTTTGTCTCAATATGATAAAAAGGAAAAACATGATACCGTAATATGACCTGGAGCTAAGATGATACCTGTATCAGGCTGGCACAAAGTAGTCACTGTACTTACGCCGATTTTTAGTAGGGGGTCGAACTGCTTCGGAACCAGCCTTGCTGCAAATTATTGTTATGGCTGGCTGGGGTTGCAAGTTAACTTTACAACGAAGGTTTTCAATAGACTTCTATGTCTAAACCCCTTCTCGAATAACTGTTTGCAGCAGGCTTTCGTACCTTTGCACTGCAGGGCTTAAGTCAAAGTAAGTAGCACGCTCAACACTTCGACGTGAGAGTTCTTTACGGAGTTGTTCGTTAGTTAGCAGGCGTAAGATTCCTGAAGCCAAAGCTTTAGGGTCACCAGGAGATACAAGAAGCCCCACCTTATCGTCGTTTATGTATTCTCGAATTCCAGCGGAACAATCTGTCGCAATGATTGGAAGTCCTAGCGCCATCGCCTCGCCGATGACATTCGGTAATCCTTCAGTCAGTGATGAAAGCACAAAAAGGTCTGCACGAGCCATATATTTCCATGGATTATCTTGAAAGCCAAGGATCACAATACGCTCATTGAGCCCAAGCTGATCTATAAGATGCTGAAGCGCAGGGCGTTCTTCGCCATCGCCAATAATTATTAGCCTTACATCCATTTGTGGTGATATATTGGCAAAGGCGCGAATCAATACATCAAAACCCTTAAGCTTCACAAGCCGGCCAACAGCAACAATTATTGCTTTAGTAGGATCATTAAACCAATGGTGATTAACAGATTCTGCTGCCTGATTTCGTATAGTTTGAAGATCAATTGGATTATAAAGTACATTAATTTTCTTAGCTGGCAAACCAAAATTCTCAATTAGGTCTTTTTTGATACCTTCGGCAACTGCCACAATTGCGTCGGCTTTTGGGTAGAAAAGATGAATCAGCCAGCGTAATATAATTCTTTCTTGAGCTTGGAGGTTGCTATATTCCAAAATACGACTGGTTACGTCGTGTACGTTAATAATTACTTTAAAATGGCAGTTAAAAACTGTTTTTGCAATTAGCGCTATAATATTTGGCATAGTGATAAAGCTTACCACTGCCTTGCAATCGTTTTTTTGTGCAATCTCTTTTAGTTGATAGGCTTGGGAGAGTATAAACATAAATTTTGCTAGGAAAAGCTGAGATAGAAACCCTTGTCCTTTCTTTTTCCATTGCTTGGCATTAATTGCTTCGTTTTTGAGATTCTCATTTACGCGGTCAACGGTTGTGAATATGGGAACATTAAGTTTTAGTTCCCGCAATAAAGATCCGCGTTTGAACTGCAATGCTAAAAGTGGTCGGTAGTTTTGGAGGTTATTTAAGTAGTTTACGCATACACGTTCGGCTCCACCTACTTCGAGCGTAGGGATGAAGAAAAGTATTTTAGATTCCATGAGCTACACTCCTTACGAAACTCAGAAGGAACAAAAGCTACGGTGGAAAAATGTATTCGTTTGAGGAGCTTATTCAAACTTGAAGCCCCCTTTTTGTCAATGATTGGTGGTTCATGCATAAGAGCTGTAAATCTTGCAAGGCATTCTTTAACCATCGGCCGTCTTGAAAACTCTCAGCTACAGCTACATTTTCTTCCAGAGCTTGTAAGGCACCCTCGAGATCACCATTCTCCTCCAGGTAGCGGGCGATGTGAACCCGGTTCTCTAGTTGCATAATTGGGTCTAATGGGTCCCCCGTGCTGCATGTCTGCTCAGGCCTTCGCTCTCCAACCTTTCGATTGTTTCTTTAACCTCTGGAAGATCCGGCTCCTGGAGCTGATTTTCCACTATTCCTTCCAGAAGAACATGAAGTATGGGATTCACTCCATTAATCTCTATTTGCGGGGGGAGTTTATGGCGCCTTTCGAAAAGTATCTTAACTTCAGGGTGTTCAAATAAAATTATTTTAACTCCAGAGCTTTCTTCCTCTAACTCTGATATAGATGGGAAATAGTTGTTTCTACGCATACGGGCGGCACTCCTTTAAAGTACCATTTTAATCCTTGTGGCAGCATTATTAGTAGCGTGGGGGGGGGGGTAGTTACCCCGCCGCTCCGCCCATAAACTCCTCATACGCCCGGGCCACTTCCGCGGCAGGACCCTGCATTCTTATCTCTCCCCGGTCCAGCCAGACCGCCAGGTCGCATAATTCTTCCACTTGCTTGGGTGCGTGGGTGACGAAGATGATGGTTACCCCTCGTTTTTGTAACTCCCTTATTCTGGCCAGGCACTTTTCCTGAAAGGCTAGGTCTCCCACGGCCAGCACTTCGTCGATGAGCAGGATTTCCGGATCCACATGCACGGCCACCGCGAACCCCAGGCGCATGTACATGCCCGAGGAGTAATTGCGTACGGGGTTGTCAATGAAGTCGCCCAGCTCGGCAAAGGCGATGATGTCGTCCAGGCGCTCCTTGATCTCTCTGCGGGTCAGGCCGAGGATGGATGCGTTCAGGAAAATATTTTCCCGTCCCGTGAAGTCGGGGTGAAAGCCGGCCCCCAGCTCCAGCAGGGTGGAAACCCTCCCCTTTACGCGCACTTCACCCTCCGTGGGGTATAAGATGCGGCTGATTACTTTTAAAAGGGTGCTCTTGCCGGAGCCGTTGCGGCCGATGAGGCCCACGGTTTTTCCCTGCGGCACGGTGAGGTTTATGTTTTTGAGCGCCCAGAAGTCTTCGGCGCGCTGTCTGCCCCAGAAGATGACCCGTTCCTTGAGGGATATTGCCCGCTCGTGGTAGAGGCGGAACTTTTTCCATAAATTCACTACTTCCACTGCAGCCACGGGATGTCCTCCGTTTAGATTTCTTCGGCTATGTTGCGCTGCAGCCGGCTGAAGAAAACCAGGCTCAGCGCCAAAAGAACTGCCAGGCCTGCGGCCAGGTGGCCCAGGGACGACCAGTCGGGCCAGCGGCCGTAAAAGAAAATGGCCCGGTAGGCTTCCATCAGGAAAGTGGCGGGATTGAGGTTGAAAAAGGGCTTCACTCTCGCCGGAATTATGTCCCCCGGGTAGAGCACGGGAGTGAGGAAAAACCACACGGTCATCAAAATACCTACGATGTGTTCCAGGTCCCGGAAGTAAACGTTGGCCACCGAAACACAGAGGACCAGGGAAGTCACCAGCATGGTTTCCACCAGCAGCACTGCCGGAAAGGCCAGGAGCGCTGCTGTAAGCTTAATTTTGAAAGCCAGAAGGGCCGGAACGAGGATTAAAAGGCTCAACAGGTAATTGACCAGGTTAGCCAGGACCACCGAGAGGGGCAGGACCTCCCGGGGGAAGTAGATTTTTTTTATCAGCGCTCCGTTTTGCACCAGGCTGGCCGCCCCCTGGAGGACTGAAACCGAAAGATAGTTCCAGGGTAAAAGGGCCACGAAAAGAAACATGGCGTAATTTTTAATTTGGGCCCGCATGACAAATGAAAAGACCACGTTATAAACGACCAGCATCAGAAGAGGATTGAAGAATGTCCACAAAAAACCGAGCACCGACCCTTTGTAGCGTGCCCGGAGCTCTTTGGCTACCAGATTCCTGAGCATTTCCCTGTAGGCGTAAATCTCTTTGACCTGTTCAAACATATTTATCGCACCTGTTCAATTTATCCCTGCAAGGTCGGAACTGCCTTCAACTGCTGAAAAGCCGCTTCAAAACTCTTATTTATCTGCCCGGCTTCCTTAACCAGCTTTTGAGCTTCCTGTGTTTTGCCCTCTTTGTCTTTCACCAGGGCCAGCCATAGAGATGCTTCGCCTTTCAGCTGGTTATCCTGCAAAGCGGCCTCCAGGCTCTTTTCTGCGCCCGGTAATTGCCCCAGCAAGCACTGAGCCTCTCCCACGCCCAGGTATACTCCGGGCGTCACGGCAAGCATGGGGGCGTCCCTCCACAGCTTCTTCTCCTCTTCCCCAAGTCCCGCCACCCGGGCCTGGATCATCTCCGGTACCTTCAGGGCTTCTTCCAGGTGCTGGCGGGCGGCATCCCTGTCGCCTGCCTGCAGTTCACCCCTGCCGGCGGCAGAGCAGGTGGCAGCCAGAGCTTCGTACCAGGCGATTTGGTACGGTGCGAGTTCAACTGCCCGGCGGGCGTAAACCACGGCGTCTGCATATTTGCCGGCGGCCACGGATGCCCGGGCCAGGTCGGCCTGCCGGGCGGCGCTGTAACGGCTCAGCGCTGCGGCCCTCCGGGCTTCCTCCAGAGCCTGCCCTGGCTTGCCCGTACTGAGGTAGATGCGCATCAGAACGGTATGGTAATCGGCGTTGAGTGGGTTAAATGCCACCGCCTTTTGCATGGCAGCCAGGCCCTGCTCGACGTTTCCCTGTTGCAGGTTCCCGGCTGCCTGGCGGGCATAACTGTCTGCAGAGGCCAGGAAGAAGGCAAAAAGGAAAACAATCGCGGAGGCGATAGACGTTGCAACCAGGACCGCCGGGCGAGGCTGGCTGTTGCGTTCAGGCCTTTTCCTCGGCGGTGGCTCGGGAGATACGGGTTGTCTTACCGGCAGGCCGTCGTTTTTTAGTTCTTTTTTTCTTTTGCTTTTTTTACTCAATTTCCATCATTCCCACCCATGATTCCACTGTTCAGTGCTCGAGTGCAGGCAAAAAGTACCCACAACGCCAGTGTTAAAGCCGACAGGGAAAGGTAAGTCAATTGCTGCATGGGCACCCACGGTCAGGGCTCCGGCAGTCATGGCCCAGACCAGGGACCGCCTTGTACTGCCGGCGGGTGCGCTCCAGTAAGCCCGGTGGGCAGCCCAGAGGAAGGAAACCCAGATCCCTAAAAAACAGGCCAGGCCAACAATACCCGTCTCTACGGCCACCTGGAAGTAGTGGCTGTGCACTTCGTTGGAGTTGTACAGGTAACCCTGGTAGGCCCGGTAGGCTTCCTCCCAGCCGCCGCCCCCCCAGCCGAGAACGGGGCGGTCTTTAATCATAGCCAGGGCATCCTGCACAAAATAGGTGCGTTCAAAGGCATTGCGCAGGTAGGTAAAGCTTGTCACCTTCTCCAGTGCCTGAGGGTGTGTGGTCAACACGACCGTGCCTGCAATCAAACAGGCCAGTATTATGGAGGCTAAAGCCAGGTTTGTCCGTTTTTTATCTTCCAGCCACGGCGATAAAAAGCGTTTTCCGGCAAAACCGTATACCCACTGCCCGGCCAGCACCAGGGCCAGCCCTCCCAGGACCCAGAGCCAGGCCGTTCCCACCTGCCCGGCCACGGCCGCCGCAATGAACTTGTGGGAGGCAATATAACCGAGGCCGCCCAAATAAAGCGCATGCAGCAGTACGGGCAGGCGCTTTGGCCAGTGCAGTCCGGCCAGGTAGAGCGCGAACACCGCTCCGGTGATGAGCAGGCCGCCGCGGGATTTGGTGCCGAAAAGCACGGCCAGGAGGATAAAGTTGGTCGCGGCGTAAAAATAGCCGTACGGCCGGCCTTCCAGCAGGTGCCGGGGCAGTGTTTTGAGCAGCACCCGGTCGGTGATGGTTTCACCCACGGTGCGGGGACCATAGTGCGCCCACAGGCAGAGCCCCAGGAAGCCCGCCAGGGCCAGGTAGCTGGCCAGGGCGTTGGGGTACTGGAAAGTAGAATAAATCCGCCCGTTTAGAAAACCGTCCTTTATGTAGACCAGGCCGGTGGCCGTGAAAAGCCCGGCCAGTGCCGCACCGGCGGCGGCCAGATAAATGATGTGCAGCAGCCGGCCGGCGTCCTCTTCCCGCTCCACCACCTGAACAGCCACCCAGTAGGCCAGGAAATACAGGATGTTCTTGACGATCTCGTCTGCCGCCAGGCCGTAGTTGACCGCCCCGAAGGCGGCGATAACATACACCAGCGGCAGGGCCAGGGTGAAATAGTCCAGGGGGTGCGATAAAAAGCTGTAATCCCGCCGCCCGTGTTTCCAGAGCCAGGTAAACCAGAAGATTACCGCCGCGCCCATCAGGGCCAGTTCCTGGTCGGGGGGAAAGAAGAGACCCCGGAAAAAGGGTGGGAAAAAGAGCAGCGCCGCCAGTCCCCAGAAGGCGACCTGGTAGGTCCAGGGGCGGACAGCGGCCACGGCCTCCGATGGTTCCCCTGTCCGGGCCAGCCGGGGTGCGGTAGCAGTTGCTTTGGCCATGGTTCTATCTCCTTCTGAGTCTAAAAATTCTTTCAGGATACTTAAGGTACAAGTTACATCATTCTACAATAATTACGCAATTCCTCCTTTTTGGTTGTCAAAATCTTCCCGGGCCGGATCTATATACTGGGCTCCGTAATAATAATTAAGGCGGGTTCTACCCGCCCTGGTTGAGCACTAGCGCGTTCCGAGCTGTTCCACCCGTTCTTCCGGGCTGATGATGCTGGTTATGCGCACGCCGAAGTTTTCGTTGACGACCACCACTTCTCCGCGGGCCACCAGGGTGCCGTTAACCAGCACTTCCACCGGTTCATCCACCTTGGCGGAAGCGGGGATCAAAGAGCTTTACTTTGAGGAAGAACATCTCACCGTGG
>NZ_JBNATZ010000138.1:0-6702 GCF_049701015.1 Desulfofundulus sp. | reverse complement strand
TGATGGGGAAATATGTAGGGCCGGTCCGTACGGCAGAAGGGCTGGAAAAGGCCCTGGCCTTTTTTGATGACTGGTCGTATGTGGCCGGGTGTCAGGCACGGAGCGTCGAGGAAATGGAAGTTTGGAATATGCTTACAGTCGGACAACTGGTGGCACAGGCAGCATTGATCCGTACGGAAAGCAGGGGTGGACACTACCGTTTGGATTACCCCCATTCCCGGAACCTGTGGTTAAAACATGTCGTCCTGCGCCGCTAATATCCAGGCTCATGTTCCGGCCGGGGGTGGGTGCGGTTCATACGAGGAGGATAGAGTATTATGCAGAACATCGTTCTAGAGGATTTAATCGACCGGGTGCTCAAAGAGGATTTAGGTACCGGTGACGTTACCACCATCAGCATCGTACCGCCGGATTACACCACCATCGGGTTTATTCATGCCAAAGAACCGGGAGTGGTAGCCGGGCTGCCCGTGGCGGGCGCCGTTTTCCGCCGGCTTTCTCCGGACATTTCCTTTCAAATTCGAGTACGTGAAGGAGAAAGAGTTCAGGCCGGACAGCTCCTGGCCCGGGTGGAAGGGGAGGCCCGGGCTATTTTGAGTGGCGAACGGGTGGCCTTAAACCTCCTGCAGCGCATGTCGGGCATTGCCACCTATACCGCCCGGCTTGTAGAACTCATCCGGGATTTCAAGGCCAAAATAGTGGATACCCGTAAGACAACCCCCGGCCTGCGCATTCTGGAAAAGTATGCCGTAAGGGTCGGCGGGGCGCTCAATCACCGTTTTGGCCTGTATGACGCCGTTTTGATCAAGGATAACCACATCAAGGTGGCCGGGAGCATCACCCGGGCGGTGGAGCTGGCCAGAGCCAGCATACCTCACACCATGAAGGTGGAGGTTGAGGTTGAAAATCTGGCCGGAGTAGAGGAGGCTCTGGCCGCCGGAGCCGATATTATCATGCTGGACAACATGGATATTTCCACCATCATACGGGCCGTGGAACTTGTAGGCGGCCGGGCTTACCTGGAGGCTTCGGGCAGGATCAATGAGCACAACATTGTGGAAGTTGCCCGCACGGGAGTGGATTTCATTTCCGTGGGTGCGCTTACACATTCCGCCCGTTCCCTGGATATCAGCCTGGATGTGGGAGAAATGAAGCCCCTCTAGAATGGAAAGCCGGGGTAAGTGCTTAACACCCCGGCTCTTTGGTTAATTTCCCTTCGTGGTTGATTTCCTTTCGTGTTCCTATCGTGGGGTCCCCATCCCTGCCTGGTGAACCTTAAAGGATGGTTCTCTCACGTGCTTTCACGCGCCAGGCCGTGCAGCCGCCGGTAGACCAGCCTGGCCAGCACCGCAGCCAGTGCGGCCTTGAGCATGTCGAAGCCGATAAAGGGCAGGAATCCTATCTTGATGACCTGCAGGACGGATAAAGTTTTGCCCAGATAGAAATTCAGTATCACATAGAGGTAGGGCAGGCCCAGGAGGTAGACCACCGCCAGCCCGGCGGTCATGGCGAAGAATAACGGTAGTACGCCCGGGTCCCTTTGTTTGGGTGCCAGGGCTCCCGTCACCCAGGCACCGCCTATAAAGCCGAGAAGGAAACCGAAGGTTGGCTTCAGAACATAGGCCGGGCCGCCAAAAGGCGCCGTTTCGAACACAGGCAGGCCGGCCAGACCTAACAACACGTAAATAAGCATGCTTAAAGCCGCTGTGCGGGCGCCCAGAAGTCCGCCGGCCAGCATCACCACAAAAGGTACCAGGCTGAAAGGTACATACGGTGTGATGAAAAAGCGGGACAGCATGGCTGCCACGGCCGCCAGGGCGGCAAAGAGTGCTGCCAGAGCCATATCCCGGGTGGATAATTTCATGAAATGATGCCTCCTTGGAAAGTGTGCAGTTCGGATTGGTCAACCAGTTTATACATTTTGGTTGACCAATGAGTTATAAAAAACACTTTAATCTGGAATCCCGCATTCCCGTAGGTGAGAGGATGGCCCCTCCCTTTTCGCTTCATCCTGTCCGCAGGCTCACCTCCCCGCTGACCACCCTTTTATATTCGCCGCCGGGCAGGCGCAGTACCAGCGAGCCGTCGTCAGCTACATCCTCGGCCCACCCTTCCCAGCTCTCCCTCTGGGTGAACACCCTCACCTGCCGGTGGAGGGTGATACTCAGTTCCTTCCAGCAGGCCAGCACCGGGGCGAAACCATCTTTTTCCCAGAGCCTGTACCAGTATTCCAGCTCGGCCAGCAGGTTCTGCAACAAATGAACCCGGGAAACCCGCCGTCCCGTTTCCGCCTGCACCGAGGTGGCGATCTCCCGCAGCTCCGGGGGAAACTCATGGCGGTCGATATTGACGTTGATGCCCATACCAATGATTAAGTAATTGATCCTCTCCATTTCAGCGGAGAGTTCAGTTAAAATGCCGCATATTTTTCTCTCCCTCACCAGTAGGTCGTTGGGCCACTTGATGCCCGCCTCAACTCCCGCGGCCTGTCGCAGTGCCCGGGCTACCGCCACCGCTGCCAGCATGGTCAGGGGAGGCGCATCCATGGGGTTTACCGCGGGGTACAGGATCACGGAACACCAGATTCCCCGTCCATGAGGGGAGAACCAGCCCCGCCCCATACGTCCCCGGCCGCCGGTTTGTTCCTCGGCTACCACCAGAGTACCATCGGGAACCCCCCGGGCCGCCAGTTCCCGGGCCGTGCGGTTGGTGGACTCAACCTGGTCGTAATGATAAACGTTACGTCCCAGAAAGGAGGTTTTAAGCTCCCGGGTGATTTCCACGGGATAGAGACGGTCCGGAATGCTTACAAGACGGTAGCCGGCGTGCGGTACGGCTTCAATTTCGTAACCGGCTGCCCGCAGAGCTTTGATATGTTTCCATATCGCCGTACGGGTTACTCCCAGGCTCTGGCAGATAGACGCACCGGAAACGAAGCCGGGGTACCCCTTTTTCAACAATTCCAGTACGCGTTCCTTCAATGCAAATACCTCCGGCTTGAAAAACCTTATTTCCCATAATTTTAAAGCTATTAGCGAACTTTGTCAACATTATGACTGAACATGGTTGACGTTTCTTGCGGTTTTATTTGTGCAGGTTCTTTAAGGTAGTCATGGTGTCGTTCACCTGGGAGACCAGTATACCGTCCAGGAGGTCGAGAATTTGGAATACTTCGGGGTACTTAACCCGGTAATTTACCCGCAGCCCTTCTTTACGGGAGTCAACTATGTCCAGTTTTTTCAATACCGACAGGTGCTGGGATACGTTGGACTGCTCTATGTCCAGTTCTTCGATTAATTCACAAACGCAGCGTTCTCCCTGCCGCAGGCATTCCAGGATATTCACCCGGGTGGGGTGGGCCAGGGCTTTCAAAATATCCGCTTTCATACGCGCAATGCGCTCGTTCATTGCTTTTTACCTCCAGAAATCTCTTAATTGTTATTTGATAATACTATAATTTTTATATCACATTTTTTATGTGAGTGATAGTAAGGGCGTGATCGTACATGCTTATATTTTGTTGCACCGCTCCCACCCCTTTGATAGAATTACTCTGAAAAGGAGTGGAATGCGATGATCCTGGTATTTGACGTGGGGAATACTAATATTGTCCTGGGGATATATAAGGGCCAGGAATTGCTGGAGCACTGGCGGCTTTCGACCAACCCCCAGCGTACTGCTGATGAGTACGGCATGCTGCTCCGGGACCTCTTCCAGTATGCGGGCATTTCCCGCCGGGATGTGAAGGCTCTGGTAATTTCTTCAGTGGTCCCGCCTTTAATGCTGGCCCTGGAACAGATGAGCGAGAAATATTTCGGTGTCAAACCTCTGGTAGTGGGACCCGGTATCAAGACGGGCCTGGCCATTAAATATGATAACCCTAAAGAGGTGGGTGCAGACCGCATTGTCAATGCGGTGGCGGGGTACGAACTCTACGGCGGCCCGCTGATCATTGTTGATTTTGGTACGGCCACCACCTTTGACGCCATATCGGCCAGGGGAGAATACCTGGGCGGTGCTATTGCCCCGGGTATAGGTATTTCTACCGAAGCCCTCTTCGCCAGGGCCGCCAAACTCCCCCGTGTTGAGCTGGTCAGGCCACAATCTGTAATTGGTAAAAATACGGTGAGCAGCATGCAGGCGGGCATTATTTTTGGTTTTGTGGGTCAGGTGGACGAAATCGTGCGCCGGATGAAGGATGAGATGGGGGGAAACCCCATTGTGCTGGCTACAGGTGGACTGGCAGAACTTATTGCCCGGGAATCCCGTACCATTGACCGGGTGGATCCCCTGTTGACCCTGAAGGGCCTGCGGCTGATCTATGAACGCAATTTGACGCGGTGAGATGACTGTGAAGTTGCTGATCGGTGATGTTGAACTGGCCAACCCGGTGGTGTCCGCTCCCATGGCCGGGGTTACGGACCGCGCCTACCGTATCCTGGCCCGGGAAGCCGGATGCGGCCTGGTCTTTACAGAGATGATCAGTGACCAGGCTTTAATTTACGGCAATCCCCGCACCAGGGTTATACTGGAGCACGGGGGCGAGAAAGGCCCCCTCGCCGTGCAGATCTTCGGTTCCAATCCTGAGTACATGGTCCGGGCGGCGGAAATTGTAGCTTCTGAAGGTGCCGACATTATAGACATCAATATGGGCTGTCCCACGCCCAAAATAGTGAAAAATGGAGAAGGAGCGGCCCTGATGAAAAATCCGGGACTGGCTGCCGAAATTGTATTCCGGGTGGCGTCCCGGGTAAAAGTACCGGTTACTGTTAAAATGCGCAAGGGCTGGGATGATGCGAGCGTTAATGCGGTTGAACTGGCCCGTCTGGTGGAGTCGGCCGGGGCGGCAGCGGTAACTGTTCACGGGCGTACCCGTGCTCAATTCTACAGCGGGCAGGCCGACTGGGAGATTATCCGCCGGGTGAAGGAGGCGGTCGGCATTCCTGTGATTGGCAACGGCGATGTGCGTACGCCTCTGGATGCCAGACGGATGCTGGAGGAGACGGGCTGTGACGGCGTAATGATCGGACGGGCATCGATGGGCAACCCCTGGATTTTTTCCCGTACGGTGCATTACCTGGCTACCGGTGAGCTTCTCCCCGAACCCACCCGGGAAGAAAGGATTCGTACCGCCCTGCGTCACCTCGACCTCCTGGTCGAGTTGAAAGGGGAGCGCATCGGGGTGCTGGAAATGCGCAAGCACGCGGCGTGGTATTTGAAGGGGCTGCGGGGTGCCGCCCGTCTGCGGGAGAAAATAAATCATGCCTCTTCGGTCCAGGAGATGAGGGATCTTTTGCTGGGCATGCTCACGGATTGAATTGTGAAGGTGGATTATATGGAACTTCGAAGTGTTTTTGGAGTAGTAACCATGCCGGTACGGGTGTACCGGCTGTTTTTTGTGCAGATATTGGCTGGATATTGGGTCGAGTTTATTAATCCCTTGCCTTCTCTGGCAGCTCCTGCTAAAATAAATGTACACAAAAATGTGCACATAATCAGTCCCGCTCCGGGATACAATGGATGGTGTAGTATTTCGTGGATCTTATCCGCATCGGCGAGAAAATCATCAGCAGGCGCCGCATCGACCAGTACGTTTCCAGGATGCTTGAACTGCGGGCTCAGGGCTTATCCCAGGCGGAGGTAGCCGGCCGCCTGGGTGTGGACCGTACACTGGTGAGCCGGCTGGAGAGTCTGGGTGAGGTCCGCAAAGGAAAACGCATTGCCGTGGTAGGTTTTCCCATCAAGAATAAAGGAGAGCTCCAGTCCGCCCTGGTGAAAGAGGGAGTGGATTTCGTACTCCTTATGACTGAAGCCGAAAGGTGGGACTTTGTACGAAGTAAAAACGGACTTGAGCTGGTAAATACCATGATGGACTTGATAGCCGGGGTGCACGCCTTTGACCACGTAGTGGTTATCGGCTCCAGCAAAAGAATTAAAATTATTGAAGCGGTGCTTGATAAGCCTGTTCTGGGGTACGAAATTGGAGAATCGCCCATACAGGAAGACAAATATGTAAATCCCGAAGAAATTTTAAAGCTGATCCGGGCAGTCAGGGTTTAAACCCGGCCGCAAAACGGTTAGAGGTGAGTCCTGTGGAGAAATTTGCCTTCATCATCCACCCCCTTGATGTCAGGGACGTGTCCAGGAAGTTTCCCTTCACCCGCTATATTCCCGCACGCTGGGTAGAAACCGCCTTCCGGCTGGTTCCTCCCATGAAGGTGTCCCATATCACCGGCGTGAAAACCCCTTACGGGGAAGCAGAAGGGTGGTTTGTGGCCTGCCCTCTTACGGCCCGGCAGATGCTGGAATTGCCTGAGGATTTTGTCCTGGAACGGATCATTCAGGCCGGACGGGTGGCCGAAAAGCTGGGGGCCGGTATTGTCGGTCTGGGTGCTTTTACCTCCGTAGTGGGGGATGCAGGTATTACCGTGGCCAGGAACCTGAATATAGCCGTGACCACAGGCAATAGCTATACGGTGGCCACAGCCATCGAGGGGACAAAGGAAGCGGCACGCCTGATGGGGCACGACCTGCGCCGGGCGCACGTTGTGGTGCTGGGAGCCACCGGTTCCATCGGAAAGGTTTGCGCCCTCATGCTCGCCCGGGAGGCAACCAGGATGACCCTGGTCGCCCGGGATAAAACCAGGCTGGAGCAGGTGGCGGCTAAGATTCTTTATGAAACCGGCCTGGCGGTTACCATCA
>NZ_JBNATZ010000137.1:0-6714 GCF_049701015.1 Desulfofundulus sp. | reverse complement strand
GTTACCGCCTCCCCCCGGGCAGCTGCCCCCTCCCTTTCTGCGGTGGCGCGGTGGGCTATTTCAGTTACGACCTGGGACGGGTACTGGAAAAAATGCCTTCACTGGCTGTGGACGATCTACAGACCCCCGACCTCTGCCTGGGGTTCTACGATACAGCTACGGTGGTGGACCGGATGACCGGAGAAGTATGGGTGGTCTCCACGGGTTTTCCGGAAACCGACCCTGCAGCTGCCGCAGAACGGGCACGGCGAAGGCTGGATCAAACCTGCTGTTTGCTGGCCGGCGGAAGGGAAGAAATAGAAACCGTTCGCACGGGCATAAGCCGGGAACCCCGGCCGGATGCAGGTTACACGGGCACATCGCGGGTGCACACTTCCAACCACGAGAGACATTCCGGAAAGCGAAATTATCCCCTCCTATTTGCCCATTTTGACGAAACCAGCTACTGCCGGGCGGTTCAGCGGGCTAAAGATTACATTGCGGCCGGGGATATCTTTCAGGTCAACCTGTCCCAGCGTTTCTCCCTCCCCAGGCTCATGGAACCCTGGCCTCTTTACCGGCGCTTGAGAGCGATTAATGCCGCACCTATGGCTGCCTACCTGAACTTCGGGGAGTTCCAGGTGGTCTGCTCTTCACCGGAACGCTTCCTTAAAGTTACAGGACGGCGGGTGGAAACCCGCCCCATTAAAGGTACCCGCCCCCGGGGGAAAGACCCGGCCAGCGACATGAGGCTCAGGGAGGAGTTATGGAACAGCGAAAAAGACCGGGCCGAGCTGGTTATGATTGTAGACATGGAACGCAACGACCTGGGACGGGTCTGCCGGACGGGATCGGTGCGGGTGCCCGAGCTTTACCGGCTTGAGGAATATGCCACCGTATTTCACCTGGTTTCTACTGTGGAAGGGGAACTGGCCCCGGATAAAGACGTGGTGGACCTTCTGGCGGCAGCCTTTCCCGGTGGCTCCATCAGCGGGGCACCAAAAATCCGGGCCATGGAAATCATTGAAGAACTGGAACCGGTACGCCGTGGTATTTACACCGGCTCCATCGGCTATATCGGCTTTGACGGTAACACCGACTTGAATATAGTAATCCGCACCCTGATATTCAAAGGGGCACAAATCTATTTCCAGGTTGGCGGTGGCATTACCATCGATTCAGATCCTTACATGGAGTATGTGGAAACGCTGGACAAGGCCCGGGCACTGGTACGGGCCCTGGGTCTGGATGACCGGCAGGCCTTCGCTTCGCTTACCGTCAGGCCGGTGCTGCAAAAGCCCCCCAAAGAGGTGATAGGGTAATTGAATACCGTGATATGCATAAACGGCGAGTTTGTCCCTGCAGGCCGCGCCCAAATTCCCGCACTCGACCATGGTTTTCTTTATGGCTACGGCCTTTTCGAGACCATTCTGGTGAGCCGGGGTCAACCCGTATTGCTTGAACGACACCTGAAACGGCTGGAGGAGGGATGCAGAGCCCTGGGGATGGCTCTTCCCATGTCCCCGACCGAATTAAGCAGCCTGATATATCAAATAATAAAACTGAACGGTACCATGGACGGGGCCCTGCGCCTCACTCTTTCCGCCGGTACGGATCCGGGTGAAACCACCGGCAACCTGGTCATCTCCACCCGCCCCCTGCCTTACAGCGCACCGGACTACCGGAAGGGGTTCCGGGCCGGCTGGTCATCTTTCCGGCGCAATGAACAATCTCCCCTGGTAAAGTTCAAAACTTTAAACTACCTTGAAAATGTGTTGGCCAGAAAGACAGCCCGGGAAAGAGGATGGGATGAGGCACTTTTTTTGAATACCACGGGCTATGTGGCGGAAGGAACAGCAAGCAACATCTTTCTGGTCAAAAACAGCCGGGTGTTTACTCCCGCTCCGGATCAGGGGCTGCTGCCCGGCATCATGAGGCAGGTGGTGCTGGAAACCTGCCGCCGGCTGGGCATTGCGGCAGAGGAGCGCCCTGTCTCCCCGCATGAACTGCTCCACGCCGACGAGTGTTTCCTGACCAATTCTTTAATGATCGTAATGCCCCTGGTAACAATTTGCGGCTGTCCTGTTGGGAGCGGAGAACCGGGACTCGTAACCGGAGAGATAAAAACGGCTGTAAGCAATCATATATTATAAGCAATGGATTGCAGAAAGTGCTTATTTCAACAGGCGTTTGAGAACCTTGTTCCCCGGTCCCCGGGGGAGTTCGGTGGTAAAAACAAAGGTTTCCGGTATTTTATAGCCGGCCAGGCGCTCCTTCAAGAAGCGCAACAGTTCCTGCTTATCGGGCGTGCATCCCTCTTCCGGTACAATAAATGCTTTTACCGTTTCCCCTTTGACAGGGTGGGGAACACCAATCACCGCCGCCTCCGCCACCGCAGGATGTTCCTCCAGGGCCCTTTCCACTTCTTTGGGATATACATTGTAACCCGCGGTGATAATCAACTCCTTCTGACGGCCAGCAATAAATACATAGCCGTCCCGGTCCCGGTGGGCGAGATCTCCAGTATGCAGCCAGCCACCTCTGAGCACTGTCCTGGTTTCCTCTTCCCTGTTGTGGTAGCCCCGCATCACATTCGGCCCTCTAACCACCAGCTCCCCCACCTCGCCCGGCGGAAGTTCCCGGTCATTTCCGTCCACTACTTTTACTTCCACCCCGGGAAGCGGAATTCCGACAGACCCAATTTTGCGGGGCCTCCCGTCCAGAGGATTCAAACAAACTACCGGCGAAGCTTCGGAAAGGCCGTAACCCTCGATAACAGGGAAGTTGAAGTTTTCGGCAAAAGCCTTCATGTACTCAGGAGAGATAGAGTCTCCCCCGGAAATCGCCAGCTTCAAGCAGGGGAATGTTGCCTGCCGGCGGAGCTTGAGCAGTACGGTAAACATACTGGGAACCCCGCAGAAAACTGTTATGCCTTCTTCCTGCAACTTCTGAAGTACTTCCTTGGGCCTGAAACTATCCATAATGGTTATACGGCTCCCAAGGTAGAGCGGCAGTAAAACACAGACCGTCCAGCCGAAACTGTGAAACATGGGCAAAACTGCCAGAAAGTTATCCCCGGGCCCCAGGTCGGATGCCTCATCCATGGATTTAACATTGCTTAAAAGGTTCCGGTGGGTCAGCATGGCAGCTTTGGGCCGCCCGGTAGTCCCCGAAGTATAAAGAAAGGTGCAAACTTCTCCCGGATCAATTTCCGGGAAAGAAGCAGGTGGAGCCTTCTCAATCTCCTGCCGGACCTCCTCATCCAGAATGACCGGTGATACCGGCAGGTTGGACGGCTGCCCGAACTGATGGGCGATGGCCGGGCTGGTCACGAGAAACCGGGTGCCGGCATCAGTTACGATAAAGGCAAGTTCCTGGGGTGTCTGAAGGAGGTTGAGCGGAACGACAACACCCCCGGCACGTGTTATACCCAGGTAGGCATAAATAAACTCCGGAGAATTGGGAAGGGCCAAAGCCACTCTCTCCCCGGGCTGCAGTCCCCGGCGTAGAAAATACCGGGCGTATTGTTCAATATTTCGTTCAAGTTCGGGATAGGTAATTTTTTGTCCGCGATAAACAAGGGCCACCTGACGGGGATTTTGAACGTGCTTTCCAGGCAAATCAAAGATGTGCAAAAAGATTCCCTCCATATTTATTGGCTAATTGATTAGTAAGCATAGGAACCCTGTCTGCTTCTTTGAACAGAGCCAGCTGTCCACATATCCCGTCTTCCAGGTATCATCTAATCGCTAATACCCGGGCAAAGAAATCAGCCACCATCTCCCCAACCCTGGCCTCGTATCCCCACCAGAAGTGATCAACCCCGGCTATCACCTCCACAATTTTCGGTTCGGCCATACCGGCAGTTTCCTTTAAGACCGAGGAAGGTGTGATTATATTATCTTCCGCCCCAGTGACAATCAACTTTGGTTTGGCGCATTGCTTAAGCACGTCAGCAGGGATAACCGGGGAAACGGCCGCGATGGCCCGAACTACATTATTGGTGTCACCAACCGCCAGGGCCACCATCCCCCCGAAGGAATAACCCATGATGCCGATCCGGGACGGGTCGATTTCTTCCCGATTCGAGAGCAATAAAAGGGCCGCTTCCGCGTCTTCCTGTTCACCGACTCCGTTAGCAAAGCAACCCTGGCTGCGGCCCACACCGCGAAAGTTGAAACGCAGGCTGGCTATTCCATTACCGGTCAAAGCCCGGCTGATGGCGAGGATGACGTTGTTATTCATATTGCCACCGTATAGGGGATGGGGATGACATAGCACTACCCCGGGAAAGGGACCGGACACAGCCGGCAGGTCCAGGCAGGCTTCCAAGACCAGACCGGAGCTGGGCAGATCAATTTGTGTTTTTCTCATATGTTCACTTCCCCTTGCCTGGCAGTAACGGCACCCGTGGGAACAGCCGACATAAGGGTTCAGGCAGTAGCGGTAGCCCGGAATGCCGGTTTTATTGAGGGCTACTGTCAGACGTACAACCTATTCCAGATTCATTCCGGGAAGCTGGGATAAAGACCTGGCCAGTTCTTCTTCCGGCAGGGGGTAATCCTCCAGTTTTCCTGCCAGATAAGCATCGTAAGAGGGTAAGTCCAGAAAACCATGGCCGCTCAAATTGAACAGGATGGTCCTTGCTTCCCCCGCCTCCCTGGCTGCCAGTGCTTCCTGAATAGCGCATGCGATGGCGTGGGCAGACTCGGGAGCCGGTACGATTCCCTCGGAGCGAGCAAACATGATGGCACTCTGAAAGACAGCTGTCTGGCCGACAGCCCGGGCTTCAGCAATACCTTCATGTACGAGCTGGCTTACCAGGGGAGAGTCCCCATGGTAGCGCAGACCCCCGGCGTGGATACCCGGAGGCATGAACTTCGCTCCCAGGGTATACATGTGCAAAAGGGGCGTTAACCCTGCCACATCACCGTAATCGTATGCCAGTCTACCACGGGTCAGGGTGGGACACGCACTGGGTTCCACGGCAATCAACTTCACCTTTGCCTTACCTGCCAGTTTGTCGTGGGCAAAGGGGAAAACCAGCCCCCCGAAGTTACTCCCACCACCACAGCAGGCAATAACCACATCCGGGTAATACCCGGCCCTGGCCATTTGTTCCCTGGCCTCAAGACCTATCACCGTCTGGTGCAAAAGTACATGGTTTAACACGCTGCCCAGGGCGTAATTAGTATCTTCCCGTCCCACAGCGTCTTCCACTGCTTCGCTGATGGCAATCCCCAGGCTGCCGGGGGAATCTGGTTCCTCGCTTAAGATCCTGCGCCCGGCGGCAGTCTGTTCGCTGGGGCTGGCATAGACTTTAGCCCCGAATATTTCCATCATGGAGCGCCGGTAGGGCTTCTGCTGGTAGCTGACTTTGACCATGTAAACAGTACATTCAAGGCCGAAAAAGTTACACGCCTGGGAGAGAGCCACACCCCACTGGCCGGCTCCTGTTTCGGTAGTCAGTCTTTTTATGCCTTCCTTTTTGTTAAAATAAGCTTGTGGCACGGCCGTATTCAATTTATGACTCCCGGCCGGACTTACTCCTTCATATTTGTAAAAAATACGTGCCGGTGTATCCAGAGCTTTCTCGAGACGGTACGCCCGCTGCAAAGGACTGGGCCTCCAGAGGCGATAAATCTCCCGTACTTCTTCCGGAATTTCCACCCAGCGTTCCCTGGTCATTTCCTGTTCAATCAAGGAAGTGGGGAAAATAGCCTTTAAATCGTCCGGTAATACCGGTTTTCCAGTAGCAGGATGCAAAGGCGGAGGGGGTAATTGAGGCATGTCAGCCTGGATGTTGTACCAGTATTCGGGAATTTCCTTTTCTGTAAGTAAGATTCTGGTCTCCCTCATCTCTTCTCAGCTCCTTTACTAAAATACCCTGGTCCAGGCAGGCTTGACTTTAAAACTTCGCCATCATACATGCTATTCCTTCCGGTGAAGAATAATTTGAAATTTAATCTGGACTTCCAGTTCGTACCAAAACCTCTTACACCTCCCGCAATGACTGCGGGCGGAGGGACGGGTTAGAGTTTTGCCGTCCTCCCGCCCGTTTCCTGCCTCTTTTCCTGATTACCCGCTTTCATCCTGCTCTGGACTTCCAGCGAGCCAAGTATGCTGGAGCGGACAGCGCAGTGCTGGTTGCCCTGGCGATATTTCTTGATTTCGTCAACCTGTTCACGTTCGTACTGGACATTTTTCTGATGTTCAGCGGGGGTAGTTTAAGAAAACGGTAGGACGAAGTTTTTTTCGAAACGATTAGGGGTATGTGCCGCGGGAGGATGATTCCAGCAACGCGGCCTTCTTTATTATCTCTCCTGCTGTCCGGGCCCAGTATGGGGAGGTGTAATTTTAAAATTGATCAGCCCAAATAATGCAATACCTGCGTAAATTTAGTTTGAAGCGGGATTTTTTGTGCGTCAGTGAAAATTTAAGCCATTATTGGCACTTGAACATAAGGTAAAATTAAAATAACATTTGTAAGAATAAGAATGTTCGTTTAGTATAAGTATTTTACAGTAACAGGAAAGGTAAATTAGGCAGGTTGAACAAGAAGGTCGTCTGAACGATCTAATTTTTAACAGACATACTGTATACAATATTCACAATATCAAAATAATTTCAAAATAGGAATAAAATGAATGCGTTGCTTATCCGTAATTAAACCTGTCCTCAACCATCCAGCCAATTCGTATTGTTCCCAAACCAAACGTGAATTTACAATATTTC
>NZ_JBNATZ010000136.1:0-6714 GCF_049701015.1 Desulfofundulus sp. | reverse complement strand
GTGATTTTGACGGGTAAAATCAGAAAGCTGATCGCCTTCCACCATTAAAATATAGCTTATACGGGCCACATCCAGCATGTGCTGGAAATCGTGACGGCAAAAGGGCCTGTCCACTTCCCGGACCGCATTCTGCTCAAGGCAGTACCGGTAAAAGCTATCACCAATAATCCGCCCCACCCGCTGCACCGCACCCACCCCGTTTTTGCGGGCAATATTTTTTATTCCAGGCTACAACTACTCCTGTCCGTGATGTCTCTGCCAGCGTTGACACCCGAAGGGATTCCCCTCCTGGTCAATCCGGTAAAAGCTGGTACTACCGCAATTGGGACAAACCATTTCGGCACCCCGGGGGCCCTGTCCGCAGGGCAACTCCCACTCGTGTCCGCAGCCATCACAGTGAAAACGGCGCATGACAAGCTGGAAATTACCGCCCTCAACCCGGATTGCCTTGCCGTTGACCAGCGCTTCCGCCACCTTAGCACGGGCTGCGCTTAAAATGCGGTGATAGGTGGGACGTGAAACGCCCATCCTTTCAGCGCAAGCCTCCTGTTCCAAACCCAACAGGTCTTTTAAGCGTATGGCTTCCAGTTCCTCAACCGTCAGGCCTACCTCCTCCAGGTCCCGCAGGGGTACCCCCGCCGGCTTGAAAAAGGTAAGCCGTGGCAAGAATTCAACCCGCCGGCATTTTGGCGGTCTGGGCATATACAACACTCCCAACTTAACAACATTTTAACGTACCATACTACATAATTAAACCCTGTACCATCCCTGCCAGGTAATGTGATCAGGTGAGTTTTTTCACCATACCATTATAATTACAGGCTGAACAAATGTCAATTTAATAACCAGGTAGCTCGCATTTTACCACTACCGGTTTTGAACAAGAGAGCACCCCGGTTCGGCCGGGGTGCTCTCTTCAAACACCCTGTATTTCAACTATTTCAACTGGCAATGTTTAGAACAGACCGATAACCTTTCCGGTATTCACGTCCACGTCGATTCTCCGGAAAGCGGGGTCGGAACTGGTTCCTGGCATCAGGCTGATGGTACCGGTCATCGGGCAGAGGAACTTGGCACCGGCAAAGATCAAGACGTCTCTCACCGGCAGCACCCAACCCTTGGGTACGCCTTTGGCATCCGGATTATGGCTCAAGCTCAAGTGCGTCTTCACCATCATCGTGGCGAAGTCGCGGTATGCGGGGTTCTCTTCGATCGCCTTTGCCTTGGCCTCGGCTTCCGGTGTCCAGACTACGCCATCGGCCCCGTAAACTTCCCTGGCTATAATTTCGACGCGCTGGCGCAGTGGCATTTCCAGCGGGTAGAGGAACTTGAAGTCAACGGGGTCATTGCAGGCATCGATGACTGCATCGGCGAGTTCCAGCGCGCCTTCGCCGCCCTTGAGCCAGTGCTCGGAGACCGCGCAGCGGGCGCCAGCCTGCTCGACGAGACGGCGTACCAGCTTGATTTCCTCCGGTGTGTCGGTATAGAAGGAGTTGATGCAGACCACCGGGTTGATACCAGCCTTCTTGACAATGCCGATGTGATGAATCAGGTTTTCGATACCTTTCTCGAGCAACGGCAGGTTTTCTTTGGTGTACTCTTCGGGGAGCGGACGTCCCGGCACGACCTTCGGCCCGCCGCCATGCATCTTCAGAGCACGAATGGTTGCCACTATTACAGAAACATTGGGCACCAGACCGCTCATGCGGCACTTGACGTTCCAGAACTTCTCGAAACCGATGTCGGCAGCGAAGCCGCTCTCGGTAACATGGTAGTCAAACATCTTGAGGCCGATCCGGTCGGCAATAATCGAAGACTGGCCGATGGCGATGTTGGCGAAGGGACCGGCATGGACCAGCACCGGCTGGTATTCCACGGTCGAGATGAGGGTGGGGTTGATGGTATTGCGCATGAAAGCGGTCATGGCACCGGCCACTTCCAGGTCACTGGTGGTAACCGGGTTGCCCTTCATATCGTAAGCCACGATGATCTTGCCTATGCGCTCGCGCAGGTCTTTCAGGTCGTTAGCCACCGCCAGGATGGCCATAAGCTCAGAACTGACGGCAATCTGGAACTTGGACTGCATCATGTAGCCGTCCATCCGGCCACCGATACCGATGATGATGTTGCGCAGCGCCTGGGCACAGAAGTCGATGGTCCAGCCCATTTCCACCCTGGTGGGGTCGATATTCAGGCGGCGCAGGTTCCTCTTGGCCAGTTCGGCATCGTCGTAGTTCCGCTCGTGTTGCATGCGGGCGGTAAGGGCTACCATGGCCAGGTTGTGGGCGTTCATGATGTCGTTGAGGTCCCCCGTCAGGCCCAGGGAGAATTCGGTCATGGGAATAGCCAGGGCGTTACCCCCGCCGGCAGCCGTTCCCTTAATGTTAAAAGTAGGGCCACCCGACGGCTGGCGGATAGCACAGCCCACATTTTTGCCCCGCTTACCCAGGCCTTCAACCAGGCCGATTGTGGTGGTCGTCTTACCCTCTCCCAGGGGAGTGGGGGTGATGGCTGTCACATTGATATATTTACCGTTGGGCCTGTCTTTCAGACGCTCGATGATCTTCATGAAATCGAGCTTGCAAATTCTCCCGTAGGGAATGATCTCGTCTTTTTCCAGGCCGAGCCTTTCCCGCCATTCACCGGGAGTAGGCATGTTCTTTTCCGCTTCCTCGGCAATTTGCCAGTCTGCCATCTTAGTGGCATCGTAAGGCATTTCTTGTCCTCCCCTTTCATACCAGAACTTTTTCAAATTAATTTAATCTCTCTCGTCGTAACTCTACTATTCCTTCTCCTCCCCCCTCACCTATTAAAACGTTCGAGTTATCAATTTACGAAATCCCGGATTAGGCCGGGATCTCCACTCTCCAATCAAGAACCGGTTTTAAGTTTTGCGGAAGTCCGGGCAAGAAAACGCTCCTGATTTACAATAAAACGCTCATGGATACCGCGGCCGATCAACTCCCGTTCGTCGTGAGCTTCCACCCGGAAGACCAGCCGTTTGCCATCAATCTCCACCAGCTCCGAACGGGCAACAACCTCCATACCAATGGGCGTAGCGGCCAGATGTTCCACATCCACCCGGATGCCCACGGTAATCTGTCCGGGTTCCAGGAGTGGGTCTACCGACGACAGGGCCGCACTTTCCATGAGGCCGATCATCGCGGGGGTGGCAAAAACCTTTGCCCCGCCGCTGCCGTAAGCCAGGGCGGTATTTTCCTCCGTCACCCGGGCCACAGCCTGGCCGCGCAAACCAATTTTCAGTTCTCCAGGCATCCCCTTTCACCCCTTGTAATTAGTTTCTAGTTCGCCACTTTATCAGAGAATTCCTGCTTAAAAAAATCTTTTTATATGTTCACTAAAATTAGTCCTTGAAAAAAAAGAGTGGCCCCTTGACGCCACTCTTACTCATAAATCCAGCGGTCCACATCCCGCTGGTAATCCACCAGCTCTTCCGGGGAAAAGAAAAGACTGATTTCCCGCCCAGCACTGGCAGGAGAATCGGAACCATGGACCACATTGCGTCCAATATCCATACCGTAAGTGGCCCGGATGGTCCCCGGTGCCGCCTTCAATGGATTGGTAGCCCCCATCATTGCCCGCACCGTGGCCACCGCGTCTTTTCCTTCCAGCACCATGGCCACCACCGGCCCCGACGTAATGTAATTCACCAGGGATTCAAAAAAGGGCTTGTCCTTATGTTCTGCATAGTGTTTCTCCGCCAGCTCCCGCGAGATGCGCATCATTTTCAGACCGACAATCTTAAGCCCTTTCTTTTCAAAACAAGCAATAACATTGCCCACCAGATTCCGCTGAACCCCGTCGGGTTTGATCATCACGTAAGTCCGTTCCATAAGACAACTCCTCCCGTATGTATTTACCGGAGCAGTGAAACGTAAATATTCAGTGAACCCCGGTTGGATGCGGCGCTGTCCTCGCTTACTCCAGTGCTCCGCGCCGACAGCACCGCGGCTTGCTTCGGGCCGGCTCTGGCTCTCTGCGGATTGCCCGCCACTAATTCATTCTTCGTTGTTACCTGTTGAAATAATATGTCTTAAAAAAGTCTTCTTCCGGGTAGTTCATCATGCGTCCTCGAGAGCCGAGCCGCCCAGCACTCACTGAATAAGCCATACTGCGAAGGCCAAATTTTCTACTGCCTTTGCATTTGCCTTGGAATATGAACATCTTTGCCGGTGAGTGCTGGGTTCGCCGGGTGCTGTTACCGGCGCTTCGCAAGTCGTTCGCTCCGGACAGAGCCGCATCCTTGTCATAACGGCTTTCCTGAATATTTACGTAAAACAGCCCCCGGTGCTTAATCTCTGGCACTGTGTTCCTCTTCCCCGGCCTGTTTCATCAGGGCGGCAAATTCATCCGCCTCCAGGGTTTCTTTCTCAAAGAGTGTTTTGGCCACCAGGTGCAACGTATTCATGTGCTTTTCCAGGAGCTCTTCAGCCCGGTTGTAACAGCTTTCGATCATCCGCCGCACTTCCTTGTCGATGGCGGCGGCTACTTCCTCACCGTAGTTCCGGTCCCGGGCCAGGTCACGCCCCAAAAATACAGTTTCCTGCTTGCGTCCCAGGGTCATGGGGCCGATTTCTTCACTCATGCCGTACTCCATAACCATGCGCCGGACAATTTCGGTAGCCCGCTCCAGGTCGTTCTGGGCACCCGTGCTTATTTCTTTCAACACCAGAGCTTCAGCGACCCGCCCGGCCAGAAGCATGGTCACCTGATCCAGAAGCATGGAGCGTGTCATGTAGTAGCGGTCTTCCTTCGGTAATAGCAGGGTGTACCCCCCGGCCCTGCCCCGGGGAATGATGGATACCTTGTGCACGGGATCCGTGTTGGGCAGGAGATAACCCACCACTGCATGGCCGGCTTCATGATAGGACACCAGTTTCTTTTCCTGTTCACTGATGACCTTGGACTTCTTCTCAGGGCCGGCAATCACGCGTTCGATGGAGTCCTCCAGTTCTTTCATGGTAATCTGGCTTTTATTGTTGCGAGCGGCCAGAAGGGCAGCTTCGTTCACCAGGTTTGCAAGGTCTGCACCGGTAAAGCCGGGAGTGCGCCTGGCCAGCACATCCAGGTCCACGTCCGGGGCCAGCGGTTTGCCCCGTACGTGCACCTTGAGAATCTCCCTGCGCCCCGCCACGTCGGGAATATCCACCACCACCTGCCGGTCAAAGCGGCCCGGCCTCAACAGGGCGGGGTCCAGGATGTCCGGACGGTTGGTGGCAGCAATGATAATGATGCCTTCGTTGGGACTGAAACCATCCATCTCCACCAGAAGCTGGTTCAGGGTCTGTTCGCGCTCGTCGTGACCGCCACCCAGGCCTGCACCCCGCTGCCGGCCTACGGCATCAATTTCGTCAATGAAAACGATACACGGAGCATTCTTCTTGGCCTGGTCAAAAAGGTCCCGCACCCGGGAAGCACCTACGCCTACAAACATCTCTACAAAATCCGAACCGCTGATGCTAAAAAAGGGCACCCCGGCTTCCCCGGCTACTGCCCTGGCCAGAAGCGTCTTGCCCGTCCCGGGCGGCCCGTAAAGGAGAACCCCCTTGGGGATACGGGCTCCCAGTTCGGCAAATTTTTTGGGGTTTTTCAGAAACTCCACAATCTCCTGCAGTTCTTCCTTGACCTCATCGGCACCAGCCACATCTGCAAAGGTTACCCGTTTTTTATCGTCGGTATGCAGGCGCGCCCGGCTTTTACCGAAAGACATCACCCTGTTGCCCCCGCCCTGGGTCTGCTGCATCATGAAGAAGAAGAGCAGTACAAAGATTAAAATGGGCAACAGGCTGGTCAATATATTGGCCCACCAGCCCGGCGATGGGGGCTCTTGAATTTTCACCTCGACGCCCTTTTCAAGCAAAAAAGAAGTTATCTGGGCATCATTTTTTAATCCGGTAACCTGAAATTTGGTACCGTCTTTTGTTGTCCCGGTGATCAGGTTGGTATGTTCCCGGGACTGAATGGTCACTTCCTGAACCTGGCCCTGGTTTACTGCCTGGCAAAACCTGTTGTAAGTCCAGTCCTCTACCCCGGTCACAGGTGGCTGCGTATACTTGATCAACATTATAATAACGAGCACGATCAAAAGGTAGATGCTCAAATTTTTCAGGACCCTGCTCAACAAAGCCACTCCTCTCAAGAAAACCAATCAATTCAACCATAAATATAATTTTAACATATTCATTATCCCGTTTCAATTTACTCGGCGCAACCAGGGTTATCCCTTTATAAAAACCCGTCTTATGTCTTATGACATTTTATCAGCACCCGAATTCAGTGTCCGCTTGCCCTTCCCCTTCCACGATTTTTAAATAAAGGCACCTTTTTGTTTCAGGGGTAATTTTCCATGGTTCGCCGGGACGCACCCCTCCCACCCAAACAATTTCGTGCCCGGACTCAACCAGAGGCAGGCGATCCCGCTCTTCCCGGGGAATTCCCTGCTCAATGAGAAACTTTTTCAATTTCGTATGGGTTGTCATACCCAGGGGTTGAAACCGGTCCCCCTCCCGTCGCCGGCGGACGGTAAGCGGACCGGGGAGGGCATTATAATCCAAAAGGGCCTCGCGGGCTGAAAGAGACCGGGGATCAGGAGCTTCGCCAGGGGGAATGAGCCGGGCCCGGATGGAAGAATCAATCTCTGGAATATAGGTTATGCCCGGTACCACCAGAGGATAACAGTAATAAGGTACATCA
>NZ_JBNATZ010000135.1:0-6738 GCF_049701015.1 Desulfofundulus sp. | reverse complement strand
CCCGGACTTGCGCAGCCGCAACCGGCCGGTGGGCAGGTCCAGGTCATCGGAAACGACCAGCAGTTGGGACGGCAACAGCCTGTAATAATTTAACAGGGAGGCTACCGCTTCACCGCTCCTGTTCATGTAGGTTAAGGGCTTGGCCAGCACCAGTCCCTGGCCGGACAACTGCCCCTGTCCGACCAGAGCACGCAAAAACACTCGCTCGACCGGAATACCCAGTTCCCGCGCCAGCCTGTCCAGAACCATAAAGCCAACGTTATGGCGGGTCCCGGCATACTCCGGACCGGGGTTACCCAGACCTACTATCAGCCACATCATTGTTGCTCCCCTTTCCATGACCATTGTACCCGTAACGGCCTTGTCCCGCAACTGCAAGGTCTGTAGCCGGAGCAGTAAAAAGCTCCGGCTTTCCCCGGAGCTTACCTGATTGTGGTAATTAAAGCCCGCCATGAGGTGGATAAACGCCGGGCCCGGGTGTGAATGCCGGAGGACCACCGGCCATAACAGCACCAACAGCAGCGATGGGAATGATGGTATAGCGCACCGGGCCGCGGTTACCCGCAATGTGTACCTCGATGTAATCAATACCCACATTATGGAGTATACCTGTTACTTCAAGAGTCCCTACCTGGTGACGCATCACATGCTTCACGTAAACCGTTACCTGCTGTCCCTGAAGCTGACGCAGGCGGTCAATCAGAGGCTGGGCCAATTCCATAGGACCGTAATAGGACTGCACCTGGATTTCAGGCATGTTCAACCCTCCTTGTTAGATAATGGGTTTTCTGACATTTTATGCACCAAGGATTTCCTTGTGTTACCGGTCCGCTAATACATTTTTTGGATTGACAGGGGGCGACCCCCGTGTTATACTGTATACAGGATTCATCATACATAATGGGGTGTTTCCAATGACTCTAACACTAAATGAAGAGGCAATCCAGATGCACCGTAAATTCCACGGCAAAATAGAGGTCAATAGAAAAGTCCCCATCGATAACGAACATGATCTTTCCCTGGCTTATACCCCGGGCGTGGCTGAACCGTGCCGGCAAATTCACGCCCAAAAAGACCTGGTGTACGAGTATACCGCCAAAGGCAACCTGGTGGCGATTGTCTCCGACGGCACCGCAGTCCTGGGTTTGGGAGACATCGGCCCGGAAGCGGCTCTGCCGGTAATGGAAGGCAAAGCTCTGCTCTTCAAACAACTGGCCGGTATCGACGCCTTCCCCATCTGCCTGGCTACCAGGGATATCGACAAAATTGTTGAGACGGTTAAAATGCTGGAGCCGACCTTTGGAGGCATCAACCTGGAAGACATTGCAGCACCCGCTTGTTTTGAAATTGAAGAACGGCTGAAAAAGGAAGTAAGCATCCCGGTTTTTCATGATGATCAGCATGGTACCGCAGTGGTTACGGCAGCCGGGTTGTTCAATGCCTTAAAAGTGGTGGGCAAAGAGATGAGCGAAGTCCGGGTGGTTATAAACGGGTGTGGCGCAGCGGGCATAGCCGTGGCCAGGCTGTTGCAATACCTGGGCGTACGGGATATCGTGCTTTGCGATAGCAAGGGAGTGGTCTACCGCGGGCGCAGCGGGCTCAATAAATACAAGGAAGAAATAGCGTCTCTCACCAACCCGCGGGGAATCAAAGGCCGGCTGGCTGATGCTTTAAACGGAGCTGATGTCTTTATCGGAGTGTCAAAACCTGGTCTGGTGACGGAGGACATGGTACGCAGTATGGCTCCCGGTGCTGTTGTCTTCGCTCTTGCCAATCCGGTACCGGAGATTATGCCGGATGAAGCCCTGAAAGCCGGGGCTGCCGTGGTAGCTACCGGGCGTTCCGATTTCCCCAACCAGATTAACAATGTGTTGGCCTTCCCCGGTATCTTCCGCGGTGCCCTGGATGTGCGGGCAGCCGACATCAACGACGCCATGAAGGTGGCTGCCGCCCGGGCCATTGCCGGCCTGGTGGCCCCGGGAGAACTCGGACCCGGCTATATCATCCCCAAACCCTTCGACCACCGGGTGGCGCCGGCGGTGGCCGCGGCCGTGGCAGAAGCGGCCATGCAAACAGGAGTGGCCCGGATCAAGGTTGACCCGGAAGAGGTGGCCCGGCATACACGTGAACTAACGGCCCGTCATGCCCATGGTCTTACCGAACTGAAGGCCAGTTAAGAAACCCCGGTTTTCAACCGGGGTTTCTCTTTCGCCCACTCTCCAGGCATAACAAAACGCCGGGGTGCATGCCTTAAAGCCCGGCGTTTTCCATTTATCCTATCTGCCCCGATAGACCACGCTGGTTTTGCATAGGAGAAAGTCACCGGGAAGTTACTCTTCCCCTGCTTCCGGAGAAGCTTCCTTTTCCTCGCCGGTTTCTTCCTCCTCACCCGGCACCCTTTCTACAGCCGGAGCCACCACGGTAGCCACCACCTCTTCGGGGTCGTTGAGCACTCTTACCCCGGGCGGAACAGGCAGGTCCGCCACGTGAACGGTATCCCCAATTTCCAGCCCCGAGATATCCATGGTTATCGCTTCAGGGATGTCTGCAGGCAGGCAGGAGATTTCCAGCTCACGCAACTGCTGCTGTAAAATGCCTCCCTGCTTAACTCCAACCGGCTCGCCTTCCAGCTCCACCGGCACGGTGGTGGTAATCTTCTCCGTAAGAGAAACCTGCTGGAAGTCGGCATGGATCAATTCGCCGCGCATGGAATCGTACTGGAGCTCCTTGATCAGTACCTTATCCTGGCGCTCCTGCCCCTCTCCCGTTATCTTTAAATCAATCAGGGCGTTCCGGCCCCCCTCACGGGCCAGGATGTTCTTCAGCGCCCGCAGTTCTACCTCCACCGGGATGCTGCCGATAGCCTTGCCGTAAACAACGGCGGGGATTTTCCCCTGCGCCGCCAACCGGCGCCGGTAACCCTTCCCCCGGCCGGTTCTTACTTGCGCTGACAGACTGGCTTCCATGGTAACCATCCCTCCTCAATCCTGCATAAAACCGCATTCTTCTCTAGTATTCCCTTTTTTTGGTCATATCAACGCACTATCAAGCATATGGATTAGGGACAGGAAAGCTACCAAAAAGGGGGTCAGCAGATGCGCAAGAGCAAACAATTTACTGGTGTGCCGGTTATCAGCCTGCAAGAAGGACAACAAATCGGCGTGGTCCGGGGGCTGGTGGTGGACCCGGAGAAAAAAGCGGTGGCCGCCCTGATCATAGAACAAAAAGGCTGGTTCAAGGAACAAAAGTATATACCCTTCAACCGTGTACACAGCGTAGGGGAGAATGTCATTACCGTGGACCGGAGCAGCAATGCCGAAAGGGGCGCCAAGCTGCCGGATATTGTGAAGCTGGTCAAGGACCGTATCGGGATCATCGGTGCCCGCATCGTCACAGAGAACGGTACTCTTTTAGGACAGGTGGACGAATACTACGTGGACCTGGAATCCGGCGACATTGTTGGCCTGGAATTTTCCGGTGGTTTTCTGGACAGCGTTATTTCCGGCCGGGCCTTTCTGGACACCGCCTTTGTCCGCACCATCGGAAAAGAAGTGATCGTGACCAGCAACGAAGCCCTGGCCAACATAATCAAAGTTGAGGGAGGTCTCGCGGAGTCCCTGCGCCAGCTTCAAAAATCAACAAGCCAGGCCTGGGATACCACCAGGCAAAAAACCCGGGAACTGGGAGAAGTAATAAACCGCTCTCTGGAACGGGTAAGAGGTCCCCGGGATGAGGAAACCAACTGTTCCTGCGACCAGCACCACGGCCCCAACGGCGAGGCCCGCGAGCAACCGGAGCAGGCACCGCAGGAAAAGTAGACTTACCGGTCAACCACCGCTCCTATTTCGAAAGTATTACCAGTGGTTCTCCCGAAAAGCCTGTGCAATGCCCAGCCCTGTCAACAAAGCTGCAATTTAATCGAAAAGCTTGCTCACCGACAGGTCTTCATGAATGCGGATGATTGCCTCGCCCAGGAGGGGAGCCACCGAGATAATTTTAATTTTATCGATCATCTTCTCTGGAGGTATGGGTATGGTATTGGTGACAAGCACCTCTTTAATTGGTGCTTCCTTGAGTCGCTGAACGGCCGGCCCGCTCAATACCGGATGGGTGCAGCAGACGTAAATTTCCTGCGCGCCAAATTTTTTCAGGGCCGCCGCACCCTGGGTAATGGTACCGGCGGTATCAATAATGTCATCAATCATGATGACTTTCTTGCCTTCAATGTCACCCACAATGTTCATAATTTCCGCCACATTGGGTTCGGGTCGCCTTTTATCAATGATGGCAATGGGCGCACCAATGCGTTCGGCCAGGTCCCTGGCCCGGGTTACCCCGCCCAGGTCGGGCGAGACAACCACAACGTCTTTTAACCTCTGCTGGATGAAATATTGGGCCAGGAGCGGTACTCCGGGGAGATGATCCACGGGGATATCAAAGAACCCCTGGATCTGCCCCGCATGGAGATCCATGGTTATTACCCTCCGGGCACCGCTGGCAGTGAGGAGGTTGGCCACAAGCTTGGCTGTAATGGGGTCCCGGGCCCGGGTCTTCCGGTCCTGCCGGGCATAGCCATAATAGGGCAAAACCGCCGTGATACGCCTGGCGGAAGCCCTTCTCACCGCATCCACCATTACCAGCAGTTCCATCAAGTGTTCGTTTACCGGATGGCAGGTGGGCTGGATGATAAAAACGTCGGCCCCCCGCACGCTTTCATTGATCTTGACCTGGATCTCTCCGTCGGAAAAGCGGGAAACCTTGGCAGCACCCACACTAACACCCAGGTACTGGGCAATCTCTTCGGCCAGCTGGGGGTTAGCGTTGCCGGTAAAGATTTTCAATTCTTTACGCGATGACATCCTTCTACCTCCATCACTGATTTCAGAAAACCAGGGTGCCCAACCCTGCGGCCCGGGGAGCATACTACCCCCTCCTTTAAGATCACCGGCCGCGAACTGTTTACGTTCCCTCGCAGGGTTCTTTTTTCGACTTTTTCCGGTGCCAGTCTTCTATGATCCGCTGGCGCCCCCGCTCAATTCCCAGGGCCCCCGGGGGCACGTTTCTGGTGATGGTGGAACCGGCACCAATAAAAGCCCTCTCCCCCACTTCAACCGGTGCGACCAAATTGGTATTACTCCCAATAAAGGCCCCGTCTCCAATAATCGTGGGCCACTTATTTTCGCCATCATAATTGCAGGTAATGGTCCCGGCACCGATATTGACTCTTGAACCAACGGTGGCATCCCCCACATAACTCAAGTGGGGAATCTTACTCCCCCTGCCCACCACCGTTTTCTTCAATTCCACAAAGTCTCCAATTTTAACGTCAGGTGCCAGGACACATCCAGGCCGTATGTATGCAAAGGGGCCAATGATACAATTATCCCCGATTTTGCTTTCCTGGATGACCGAGTGTTCAACAACCACGCCGTTGCCTGCCCGGACATTGACCAGCCTGCTGCCCGGACCGATGGCACAACGCTCACCGATCATGGTGTCCCCCTCAATAATTGTAAAAGGGTATATTACCGTATCGCGACCGATCTTTACATCACGGTCGATAAACGTGGAAGCAGGATCCATGATCGTAACACCCGAGAGCATCAGCTCTTCCACCACCTGCCGGCGCAGATAACTTTCCACCCGGGCCAGCTGGCGGCGGTCATTGATCCCTTCCACTTCCCGGGCGTCTTCCACCACCAGGGCGGCTACAGGCTGCCCCTGATCGACATAATGACCAATAATGTCAGTGAGGTAATATTCACCCTGGGCATTTTCTCTTTTGATAGCGGACAGGGCCTCAAATAGCCCCGGTGCGGAAAAACAATAAATACCCGTATTTATTTCTTTGACCGCCAGTTCCCCGGGTTCGGCATCCCGCTGTTCCACAATCTTTCGTACCCGCCCCTCCCCGTCCCGGATCACCCGGCCGTAACCGGTGGGGTTTTCCAGGTAGGCGGTGAGGACGGTGGCCCTGGCTCCTGCGGAGGTATGTGCCGCCACCAGCCGGGCCAAAGTCCCGGCGCTGACCAGGGGAGTATCCCCACAGACAACCAGAATGGTGCCGGGAAAGCTTGCCAGCAGGGGGGCGGCCTGCAGCAGTGCGTGAGCCGTACCCAGTTGCTGGTGCTGGAACACCACTTTTGCGCGGTCCTGGACAGTACGAGCTACCAGATCGCCGCCAAAGCCGGCCACCACCACGATTTCCTTCGCCCCGGCACCCCGGACCGCATCCAGGACGTACTCGATCATGGGACGGCCACAAACCTTGTGCATTACTTTGGGCAGGTCGGATTTCATCCGGGTACCCTTGCCTGCCGCCAGAATAACGGCCGCCAGTGACATCAGTCGTCCCCCTTCTTTAAAAGGGATCACGTTAAGGGGCTGCCGGTGGCAGCCCCGCCGCTTCAAACTACTTCATGACTCAAAACAATTCAACTAAGACCAGTTTCGACATCAAACGCAAAATTCCTTTTAACCGGACATTTTTTATACTTTTCACACAAAAAGACAGCACAAGGAGCCTTGCACTTAAGGTTAAAGAATGCACAGCATACCGGAGGGCAGCTTGAAGGAAAAGGGTTAAATGGCCTGTTCATAGGCCTGCAATACCGCTGTTTCAATAATGGCCCTGGCAGAAGAATTGATGGGGTGCGCTATATCCCGGAACTCGCCGTCAGGGGTTTTGCGGCTGGGCATGGCCACAAATAAGCCCTTGTTCCCCTCCACTACTTTTAC
>NZ_JBNATZ010000134.1:0-6776 GCF_049701015.1 Desulfofundulus sp. | reverse complement strand
TGCAGCTATTATGTTAACACAAACCGGGGCCCTTGGCAAGTGCCTTGTGGTTATCTGTGTCGTCGGGCTCGATAAGTTAATAAGTTAAGTGCCAGGCACCGCGATATGCAGCTCCTTCAACTGCTCCGGAGAAACCTCTCCGGGCGCATGTGTCATCAGGTCTGTGGCACTCTGGGTCTTGGGGAAGGCTATCACGTCCCGGATGGTTTTCTTGCCGGCCATAAGCATGACCAGCCGGTCGAAACCAAAGGCGATGCCGCCGTGAGGAGGCGTACCGTATTCAAAAGCTTCCAGCATAAACCCGAATTTCTCCCGGGCTTCTTCGGGACTCAACCCGATCGCAGCGAACATCTGCTCCTGCACATCCCGGCGGTGAATGCGGATACTACCCCCACCCACCTCCATGCCGTTTAATACCAGGTCATAGGCCCGGGCACGCACCCGCCCCGGCTCCGTTTTTAAGAGAGGAATATCCTCCTCACGCGGGGAAGTGAAGGGGTGATGTACGGCAACAAAACGTTTTTCCTCCTCGTCATATTCCAGGAGGGGGAAATCCACCACCCAGAGGAAGTTAAAAGTATCCGCGGGAATCAGGTCGAGCCTTCTGGCCAGGTGTACACGCAACGCACCCAGGGAAGCCGCCACAACCGCCGGCTGGTCCGCCACGAAAAGCAGCAGATCTCCCGGTTCGGCCTCCAGACGGTCCAGAATAGCATCCATTTCCTCACCGGTAAAAAACTTGGCGATGGGAGACTTAACCCCTTCAGGGGTAACGAAAAAGTAAGCCAGGCCACGTGCACGGTAATTGGCCACAAAGGCGGTTAATTCATCAATATCCTTCCGGCTGAAATGGGCGCAGCCTTTGGCGTTAATTCCCTTCACCCGACCTCCCGCCGCGACCGCGGAGGCAAAAACCTTGAAACCACAACCTGCCACAACATCGGTAACGTCCTTCAATTCCATCCCGAAGCGCGTGTCGGGCTTGTCGCTGCCGAAACGATCCATGGCCTCCTGGTAGGATAACCGGGGAAATGGACGGAGTACCTCCACGCCGATGGTTTCCCGGAACAGGTAAACCATCATTTCCTCCATCAGATCCAGCACATCGTCCACATCCACAAAGGACATCTCAATATCGATCTGTGTAAATTCGGGCTGGCGGTCAGCCCTCAAATCCTCGTCACGGAAACAACGTGTGATCTGGAAATAACGCTCCATCCCAGCCACCATCAGGATCTGCTTGAATAGCTGGGGTGACTGGGGAAGAGCATAAAAGCGCCCCGGGTTCAAACGACTGGGCACCAGGAAATCCCTGGCACCTTCGGGAGTACTCCGGGTAAGCATGGGAGTTTCAATCTCCACAAAGCCATGCATATCCAGGAAATCCCGCACCGCTTTGGCCGCCCTGTGCCTTAGAATGAGAGCCTGCTGCATTTCGGGACGCCTCAGATCCAGGTAACGATAGCGCAGGCGCACGTTTTCATCCACATCCACCCCGTCCTCGATGTAGAAGGGTGGAGTTTTGGCCGGGTTTAAAATGCGCATGTCCCTGGCCACCACCTCAATCTCACCGGTGGCCAGGTTCGGGTTTTCCGTACCGGCGGGACGCGGCTCCACCTGCCCCACCACGGCCAGGACGTACTCGGTGCGTACAGCTCCAGCTTTTGAAAAAGCATCACCGGCACGGTCGGGGCTAAAAACCACCTGCACCAGGCCGGAACGATCTCGCAGGTCAATAAAGATCAGCCCCCCGTGATCCCGGCGGCGCTGCACCCAACCCATTAATACCACTGTCTGCCCGGCATGCTCACGACGCAGCAGGCCGCAGTGATGGGTACGTTTCAAACCCTGCATGGTCTCGATCATTCACGATACTCCCCTTCAGCTAAATTGGCTTCAGAACAACGCTGCCTGATCTCTTGCGCCAGGTGCTCCAGGGGCACCTCTTCCTGGCTGCCTGTGGTCATATCCCGCAGGGTTACCACCCCCCGCTTGAGCTCGTCGCTCCCCAGGATGGCCACCAGGCCGACCTCGAGTTTGCCGGCATATTTCATTTGAGCCTTCAAGCTCCTCCCCAGGTAATCCCTGTCGGCGGCCAGCCCTTCCCGCCGCAGTTTCTGAACTATCACTAAAGCCTGGTCCTGAGCTGCTGCATCGGCTGTAGCCAGGAAAACCTGGAGTTTCGGGAACCGGGGAAAGGTCACACCCTGCTGTTCCATGGTAAGAAGGATGCGCTCCAGGCCCAGGGCAAAGCCAATCCCCGGGATGTCGGAGCCGCCGCACTCTTTAACGAGACCGTTATAGCGTCCCCCTCCTCCAATGGAATTCTGGGCCCCAATACCCCGGGCGATAACTTCAAAAGCTGTATGTGTATAATAGTCCAGCCCGCGTACCAGGCTGTGGTCCACCGTGTAAGCAACCCCCAGATTGTCCAGGTTCTTCAATACTGCTTGAAAATGCTCGCCGCACTCCGGGCAGAGATTTTCCACAGATGTTGGAGCTCCCTGACCAGCCTCACGACAGCCTTCCTCCTTGCAGTCCAGAATACGCAGGGGATTGCGTTCCAGCCGCTCCCGGCAATTGTCACAGAGCCTGTCCAGCCGGGCACGGAAAAAATCCTGGAGTTTTTCCCTGAGCACCGGGCGGCAGCGGGGGCAACCCACGCTGTTGATATGCAGTTCCAGGTCCCTCAAACCCAACCGTTCATAAAGGTCCATGGCCATGGCTACAACCTCGGCATCAAGAGCCGGGTCGTTGGAACCCAGAACCTCCACCCCGAGCTGGTGGAACTGGCGGTAACGCCCGGCCTGGGGGCGGTCATAGCGAAACATGGGGCCGACGTAGTAGAGTTTCACCGGCTGGGGTCCGGCATACAGCTTGTTCTCCAGGTAGGCACGTACAACCGCGGCGGTTCCCTCGGGCCTTAAAGTAATGCTACGCCCTCCCCGGTCGAGGAAAGTGTACATTTCCTTCTGAACAATATCGGTGGTCTCCCCCACACCCCGCTCAAAAAGCTCTGTATGCTCGAAGATAGGCGTGCGTATTTCGGAGTAACCGTACTCCCGGCAGAGCCGCCGGATCACCTGTTCCAGGTACTGCCACTTTTCAACCTCACCGGGTAATATATCACTGGTCCCCCGGGGTCGGGTGGTTAACATGGCTTCCCCTCCTTTCAAAACTTGAAAACAGAATAAACTCCCGCCCAGCCGGGACGGGAGCATTTCCCGTAACTTTCTGCCCTTCATTGTATGCAAAAGGAAAAGTTTTGTCAACCATACCCGAAAAAACCTGCATGCAAAACCATCCCGGTAAAGCGGGACCCGCTCACGAGAACACAGGACACTCCCTGGCTTCTCCAGCTCAAATCCCCTTGCTTTTCAAGGCACTGCGGATATGATTACTGATTACCACCCTGATTGCCACCCAATCCCAGCACCCACTCCCGCAGTACCCGGTGGTCCACCCGGCCGTCCCTGGTGAGGGGGATGTATTCCCTGACTTCAAACTCCCGGGGTGCGGCGTGGGCCGCCAGGCCCGACCTGACAAACTCACGCAACTCCGCAGCCAGTTCGGCAGACCAGGTATAACCGGGATTAAGGACAACAAAAGCCTTAACGATTTCCCCCCGCAATTTGTCGGGTTTTCCGGCCACCCCGGCCCGGGCCACTGCCGGGTGTTCCTCCAGTTTGCTTTCCACCTCCGCGGGGCCCACCCGTTCTCCGGAAGTATTGATCACGCCGTCCAGCCGCCCCTGGAAATAGAAGTAGCCGTCCTCATCCCTGTATGCGGCGTCACCGGAGATAAACCATGGTTTGTGGCGGAAATATTCTTCGTAACGCGCCGGGTCATTCCACACCGCCCGGAACTGGGCCGGCCATCCCGCGCGAATGGCCAGATTGCCGATCTTGCCCGGGGGTAGTTCCCGGCCTTCATCATCCACCACGGCCGCTTCGATCCCCGGGAAGGGCAGACCAATGGAGCCCGCTTTAACGGGCATGCAGCGGTAATTGCAGATCATGTTCATACCTGTCTCGCTCATCCACCAGGTATCGTAGATGGGTTGACCCAGTTTTTCCAGACTCCATTCCAGGACTTCTTCAGTGAGGGGTTCACCCACACTCAGGATATGGCGGAGGCAGCTTAAATCGTACCGTGACAACAGATCCTCACCCCCGGACATGATCATGCGGAAGGCCGTAGGGGCACTGTACCACACCGAGACCCGGTATCTGGCCAGGGTGGCACACCAATCTTCAGCGTTAAACCGGCCCCCCCGCACCACTACCGGAATCCCCAGCAGCCAGGGTGCCAGGAAACCGTAGGCAATGCCGGTAATCCAACCCGGATCTGCGGTACACCAGTAAACGTCGCCGGGCCGCAGGTCGTGCACCCAACGGCCGGTGATCAACAGACCGACCATGATGTTGTGCACATGAACCAGCCCCCGGGCCCTGCCGTCGGCCCCGGATGCATACAGGATAAACAAAGGATGCTCCCTGCCCACCCATTCCATGGGTGGCGTTTCCGCAACCAGGGACATTTCCCCGTGCCAGTCCAGCGTACCGGCCGGAACGTTTTCCCCAACCACAAAAACATGTTTTAAGGCCGGCAACTGTTCCAGGGGCAGGCGGGGATAAAGTTCGGGAGTGGTTACTACGGCCACCGCCCCGCAGTCCCCCAGGCGGTCCTTCAGGGCTTCAGCCATAAATGCCTCAAAGAGAGGTACAACCACGACCCCCAGCCTGGCAGCTCCTAAAAAGCTGACGTAAAGCTCCGGGCTGCGGGGCATAAAAATACCCAGCCGGTCACCCTTTTGCAGACCGTATTTTTTTAAAACCGCGGCAAACCGGGCCGCCTCCCTCTGCAGGCTGCCAAAGGTATATTCCTCCCGCCTGTCCCCCGCCTCGAAGTATAGGGCAACCTGTTGCCCCAAACCCCGTTCTTCCACCTGGCGGTCCACGGCTTCGTAAGCGATATTTACCCGTCCGGTAGCAAACCAGCTGAACTCTTTCTCCACGTCGCGAAAATCAAACTCTTCCCTGGCCCGGGCATAGTCCTTCAGATTGTGTTCCCCCGAGAGGGCAGGAATAATCTTCATGAGCATTCCCCTCCCCTTTCTCTTTTCCATATTATTGCTCACACCTGTCTGAAGAGTTCTTCTTTAATCTCAATTTTCCTGCTCGTCTTAATATTGTAAATATCGCGAAAATGGGGTTTTTTAAAATTTTAGCGATTCTGAACGGGAAAGGATCCTGGTTACGGGCAGCGAATTAATAAAAAAGTTACATAAAGTTACATAAAAGAGAGTTTAAAGAGAGTAAGAAAGGGGGGTCATGAAATTTGGAAATTGTAGAAACAGGAATTGAAGGATTGGATGAACTCTTTTTAGGTGGTATTCTAAGGGGTAACATGGTACTTATTGATGGTCCTCCGGGAGCCGGCAAAACCACCTTCGGGTTGGAGTTTATCTATCGGGGAATCACGCAGTTTGATGAAAGCGGCCTGGTAATCACCTGCGAACAATTTCCGGAATCCATCTACCGCGACGCCCTGAATTTCGGCTGGCACCTGCGGGCACTGGAAAGGGCCGGCAAGTTACGGGTAGTCTGTACCTCACCGGAACTCCTGCTGGACGCGCAGGAGGGCCTGGTCGAAGAAGTAGCCAGGGAAATAGGCGCCAGGCGTATCGTGGTTGACAGCATTTCCCATTTCCGCAATGTGATCAGTGAACCCCTGGCCCTGCGCCAGGCGATTTACAGTTTCTGCAATGGACTGCGCCGCCTGGGCCTGACCGCCTTTCTCATCAAGGAAAGAGATACAGGTGATGGCCGCAGCCACAACTTTGAGGAGTATGTGGTGGACACGGTCATATACCTTCACAACCGCTCCGGGGACAACTGGCGCAAGCAGCGCAAGCTGGAAGTGGTCAAATCCAGGGGCCAGGAACATATCCCCGGCAAACATACCTTCAAAATTTCCTCGAGCGGGATTAAGATTTTTACCTTGAAAGATCCGTCCCGGGCCTGCCCCTGTGCCGGTGAAAGCTGCCGCATCCCGACAGGCGTGGCAGGCCTGGATGAAGTAACGGGTGGCGGCTTTCCACCGGCAATTTCTGTGGGTGTATACGGCAGTTCCGGTACGGGGAAAACAGTACTGGGGCTGCAGTTCCTGGTGGAAGGAGCCAGAAAATACGGGGAGAAGGGGCTCTATCTCTCCCTGGAGGAAACACCGGCCCAGCTGTTTGCCACAGCAGATAGCTTCGGCTGGGACCTGCATGCCCTCCATGAGGAGAAAAAAGTACAGGTGCTTTATAGTTCCATGGTGGAAACGGATATCGACGAGATGATTGTGGAACTGGGAAAACTGGTGCAATCCACGGGGATACAGCGGCTGGTTATTGATTCTCCGGCAGGGTTGTTTTGCCAGCTACAGGACCCGGTACTGATAAGAGAGAGAATATATTACCTGGTCAGACAATTAAACAACCTGGGCTGCACCAGCCTCCTTCTGTTTCCAGCCATGGAAGAGAGCCCGGTATGTTCAATAGCCGGTTCCATGATGCATGGAATTATTTTGCTTAAATCAAGCCTCTCTCACAACCGCCGATTTAGATATCTGGAAGTTTACAAATTGAGGGGTGTGAACCACGTCACGGGCAACCACCTGATGGAGATCAACACCTCTGGCATTCGGGTCTTCCCCCGTATAGGAGGTTGGTAAGATGTACCCGGCTTATTTTGGTGTAGAAGGACTGGACCAGACGCTGGAAAAGGGGT
>NZ_JBNATZ010000133.1:0-6811 GCF_049701015.1 Desulfofundulus sp. | reverse complement strand
ACAAAGGCCAGGTAACCGGGTATTTGACCCCGGTCCGCCAGGCTATTGATAGCCTCCCGCAAAGTGCCCACCAGGCGACCGGTGGGTACCAGAGCCAGGTGCACCGGAGGAAGCATGGACACCAGCCGCCGGTTAATCTCAGTGGCATCCTGGACCAGCGTCCCCGTCTCGGCAATGGCCATTTCAAAAGACGAAATGCCCAGGTCTGCCGCCCCGGCCCGCTCCCGGGGATTGCCACCGGCGACTTCGACACCGGCCCCCGCCAATGCTGCAGCAAGGTCAAGGGCACTTATAAAAGGTGACCCGGCCAGGGCGACCTTTTTCACACCCATTTCCCGGATTAGCCGGCACACCAGTTCCCTGGCCTCAGCCAGATCGGACACCCTGTATACTTCAGTTCCCAGGGCCGTGGCCCTGGCAACGAATTCCTCGTAAAGCAGTTCCAAATCTCGGGCATTATCCGGCCATAGCGTTTCGCTGAAATTCACAGGCTGCTCATCCCTTTCCCGGAAGGTCCCGGCCGGCTTACTCCATCCGACCGGGACAAAAACCTCCGTAAGATACTGTTCCATGAGGTGCCGGGTCGCTCCTTAAGGGACGACACCGACCATTTCGTTTCTGATTCTGAGACTTTACTCTTACAGCATTCTTTATGCACCCCGGCGGCCGTTCAAGGCCTCCAGAGAGCCCTTTTGCCGGGAAGCAACCAATCCCAGCAACAAAATGAACGCTGCTGTCAGCAACAGGATGGTTACCCCGCCGCTGGAACTCGTTCCGGTCGATGCAGCGGCACCGGTAGCTCTGGCCAGAGCCGGCACCATCCAGGGGAAAACGTAGGCCTGCAGCAAGGTAATAACAGAGACAATCAGGGTGAAAAAGATGCTGTTCCCCAGAGCAAAGCGGAACAGGTCGCCCTCCCTACCCACCAGGCCTGTGGAGGCTGCTCCTACAGCAATTGTCTGAGGCGAAATCATCTTGCCAGCCACCCCGCCGCTGCTGTTGGCCGCTACGGTAAGTACCGGATTCACCCCGATTTGTTCGGCGGTAATCTGCTGCATCTTGCAGAACAGGGCGTTGGAGGAAGTATCACTGCCGGTGACGAATACACCCAGCCAGCCCAGGATGGGGGCTACAAAGGGGAAGAAGATTCCTGTGACCGTGAAAGCCTTCCCCAGGGTGGGGGTCATACCGGACCAGTTGGCCACAAATGCAAAACCCAGAACGGAAAGGATAGTAAGCAAAGCAAAGCGCAGGTCCTTCAAGGTTTTTGCGAAGACTTCCAGGAACTGGCCGGGGCCTACCCGCAAAATCATGGCGCTGATGATGGCCGCAATCAAAATGGCCGTCCCGCCGGCAGAGAGCCAGTTGAAGTTGTATACCACGCTCATAGGCCTACCGCCGGCCACGATAGCCTGATCAAGACCACTGAATGCGAGTTTGATAGTCACCTTATCGAGAACCGCCTTGACCGGCTTCAGCCCCCAGTCGCTGATCAGCACCGTTAACACGATAAAGGGAGACCAGGCCTTCAACAACGCCCCGGCGGAATATCTTCTCACCCTGAGGGTCGCTTGAGGTTCATCTGCAAAGCGCCAGATCTTTTTCGGTTTCCACACCCTCAGTAAGAACACCAGGGCAACGATGGAAACCAGGGAAGACAGAATACCCGGCAGCATGGGGGTCATATAGTTTGACGAGAACCACTGGACGAGAGCACAGGACATGCCGCTGACCAGGATTGCCGGGAGAACCTCCACAGCTCCCCTCCAGCCGGCCATAGTGAAAACCAGCCAGAAAGGTACAAAGATGGAGAGGAAAGGTACCTGGCGGCCGACCATCTGGCTGATGGCCATGGTATCGATACCGGTTACCGCACCGGCGGTGATGATGGGAATACCGAGGCCGCCGAAAGCTACCGGGGCGGTGTTGGCAATCAGGCAAAGGCCGGCTGCATAAAGGGGTTTAAAACCCAGACCGGCCAGCATGGCCGCCGTAATGGCTACGGGAGCTCCAAAACCAGCGGCTCCTTCCAGGAAAGCACCGAAGGAATAAGCAATTAAAAGGGCCTGCAGGCGGCGGTCTTCAGTAATGGAAGCAATGGAATCCTTGATGATTTCAAACTGGCCTGTTTTCACCGTCAGGTTGTACAGGAAAACTGCCGTAATGACAATCCACCCAATGGGGAAAAGACCCATCATCACGCCATAAACAGCAGACAGCAAAGTCATATGCACGGGCATGCCGTGAACTCCGATCGCTATCACAACGGCCAGAGCGAGAGTGATCAAACCGGCCATATGACCTTTCATCCGCCAGATGGCCAGGGCACAGAACAGGAAGATGATGGGCAGAGCGTCTACCAGGGCCGAAAGACCCAGGTTGCCCAGGGGGTTGATTGCCTGTGTCCACGTCATGGATAATTCCACCTCCAAAATGCTACCCCGTTTTTAATACACATCCACTACCTTGCCGGGGTTCAAAATCAGATTGGGGTCCAGCGCCTTCTTAATGGAACGAATCATGTCAAGCTGTACGGGATCCATGAACCGGGCCATGGCATCCTTCCGTTTAGCTCCAATGCCGTGCTCTCCGGACAGGTTACCACCCAGGTCATACACCACCCGGTACATCTCTTCCAGCACCTCTTCCTTGACCTCATGCCAGCTATGTTCATCCCGGTTCTCCCGCAACAAAGTGGTCTGGTGGTCTGACCATCTGAAGAGATTTTCTATAACGAAATTAGAAAATCCTCCTGAACAACTGAAATTTCGCAAAAAAAAATTTTCCCTTAAGGGAATTGAAGATGAAATACCGGCCTGCCAGCATTTTTGAGATTACTCTTCTTCAGAATTATTCCGGTTCAGCCGTCCCAGCTCCACTTCCACTTTCCACAGATGCTGGTACATCAATTCCCTGGCCCGGTACCTGTCCCGCGCAGCCACAGCCAGGTAAATGTCGCGGTGCTCTTCAAACAACCTCCGGGTAGTACCGGACGTGGCGGAAAGCCATAAGGCCCTGGTCACCCGTAAAGTCTGGCTGATAGTTTCCTGAACAGTGTTCATCAACCTGCTCAACAAGGGGTTCTGGCTGGCCTGAGCCAGGGTAAGGTGAAAGCGCAAATCCAGCTGTTCGGCTTTTTCTCCAGAGGAAAGATCTTCTTCCATCTCTTCCACTACTGTCTTTAATTCCTGCAACATTCCAGGAGTACATCTTTCGGCGGCCAGGCCGGCGGCCTCTACTTCCAGAGCCTTGCGCACCTCCAGGATATTTTGAAGTTTGTCCTTTTCCAGGAGCAAAATAAAGCTCAGGGGTTCAATAACGGTGTTCGGCCTGGAACGTTTGATATAAATCCCTTCCCCATGCTTGACTTCCAGAATACCGGCCAGCGTCAAAGCCGAAAGAGCCTCCCTGACCGAGGCCCGGCTCACCTGCAATTTTTCAGAAAGCTCCCTTTCCGTAAGCAATTTATCACCGGGGACCAGCTGGCCTTCAATGATCAGCTTCTTGATCTGTTCCAGGATGCTTTCAGAAATGCGCTTATTTTTTATGGGTTTGAATTCGGTCATTATCTACCACTACCCCAATTTTTATCTTATCCCGGTAAGAGCCAGTAGTATTACCGCCGCTCCCAGGATAAGGCGGTACCAGATAAAAATAGAGAAACTATAGCGGGTAAGAAAACGCAAAAGAAACTTAATGGAGAGGAAACCCACCACCGCCGAAACAGCTACGCCAGCCCAAAAAGGGGGATTCAGGTCGGCTGGAGTCAATTTAGGCAACTGCATAACGCCAGCCCCGAAAATGATAGGTGTAGACATGAGAAAGGAAAAACGGGCTGCCGTTTCCCGATCCAGGCCGGTCATACGCCCTACGGCCATAGTGATACCCGAACGGGAAACCCCCGGGATGATCGCCAGAGCCTGTGACAAACCTATCCAGAGGCTTTCTGCCAGGCCAACTTCATCCAACCTCTTATAAGCAGGAGCCCGGGTATCGGCCAGGTAAAGGACCACCCCCATGACTATGAGCATGAGCCCGATTATCAGAGGCGCCCGGAAAATTGTCTCCGCCTGTTTCTCAAACATAAAACCAATGGCTGCACCAGGAATAGTGGCGACCACCAGACACCAGAACAAACGACCTTCAGTAGTACGGCGCCGCAGTAAACCGTCGTGCAATAAAATCAGCCAGTCCTGCCAGAAATAAGCTACAACAGCCAGTAGCGTGCCCATATGCAGGGCCACATCAAAGGTCAGGCCTTCATAATGCCATCCCATTAACCAGGGAACCAGCACCAAGTGGGCTGAACTGGAGATAGGCAGAAACTCTCCCACTCCCTGGACTATGCCCAAAATTACAGCCTCAAAAACTCCCACTTCAATCACCCCGTAATTTTCAGTCCTTCGCTAACTAAACCATTATAGCATACCAGCCAAACATATTACCAGGTAGTTGTTCCGCGTTTTCATCCCCTTTTGAACCCTTGAAAGTAACAAAAAGGCCTGAGAGGGATTTTCCCAAAAAAATAAGGGCTGTCAACGCCCCCTTCACAACATTACATCCTCATAGAGATAACCTTATCACTGCACCGGGATAAAGATCACTTCTGAGATAATCCCGGGGATTGGTACTTAAGAGGCGTACCACCCTGCCCTCTCCGGAACCGGTGTCCTGAATCAACAAAGGCACACCTCCAATGTTCACTTCTCTGGTGGGAGTGTGCTTCATTTCCTCCAGTCCTTCAAAAACTAATTCCAACTGCATGGGAGTGTACAGGATCACTGTACCGGCCCCCCTTTTCGTTGCTTCCATTCCTCAATCATAGATTTAAGCTTGTTGACCGCCTGTCCTACTCCCCCCACCTCATCGATCAACCCCTTTTCCACCGCTTCCCGTCCAATGAGAACGGTCCCGATATCCCGGGCCAGTTCCCCTGTTCGAAACATTAGATCGCGAAATGACGCTTCACTGATACGGGAATGCTGGGTTACGAAACGAACCACCCGGTCCTGCATCTTGTCCAGATATTCGTAAGTTTGAGGCACACCAATAACCAGGCCATTCAAACGGATGGGATGAATTGTCATGCTGGCTGTCTCAGCAATGAAACTATACTGGGCAGCTACAGCTATCGGCACCCCGATGCTGCCCATGTCGCTACCCCCTGATAAAGAGCGAAGGACGGAAACTTTCCGCCCCGTTAAAACGTTGCCAGTACTTTGAGTTCGAACCTTTCCTGCTCCAGTTTTTCTTCCCGCCCCAGGAATTCGGCGAGGTCGACATTATAATGAATCTCAAGCTTATCCCGGTACAAAATCACCTTGCTGATGATCTGGGCGAGCATCTGTTTTTTCGTCTCGACGGGGGCCTCCATGAACAGTTTGAACCACTTGGGGGCACGCATGGAAAATTCCATCAGCTGGCTTCTCCGGTGCTTCTCCACGCGCGCCTGAGATTTTACTTCTTCAAGTTCCTTTTCCAGTGATTCTACTATCCGGCCGTATTCGTTCACTTTTTCAGCCAGCAGTTGCTCCGAATACAAACTGCCATCCGGGTCGGCGAAATAATCATCCAACCGTCTTACCCAGGCATTATAAATTTTCCTGTTTTTACTTAACTCCTTCTCCAGGGCCTTCACCCGATTTGTCGCTTCAGCCAGGTAGTCCACCTGCTTCTGTTCAACATACTGTAAAAGATCTTCACAATTCAACCCGGACAGGAAATTTTCAAGTTCCTGCAGGAAAATCCGGTCTATCTTTTTCTGGGAATATGAACCCTGTCCTTCACACAGTTTTTCTCCCCCACCTACACGGGCGTGGGTAACACACCTGTAAACCCTTTTCTGACAGGGATATGCCTTGCCGTTACGTTTGCGCCAGTTCTGGCCGGAGCTGATAAAGCCGCGGCCGCAGTAACCGCACACAAGGAAACCGGTCAGGAGTGCACTGCTGGACATGGCGCGGGGATTGGGCGTTTCTCCCTTTTGTGCTTTCGACATACAATTTTCCTGCATCTTGCGGATTAACCGTTGCCATGTTTCCAGGGGAATAATGGAATATTCGGGTACCGGCTTCGGGTTTCCATCCTGATCCCGGGGAATGATGAAATTATTCAGGTCCGTATATCCTTTGATGCGAACCCTGGAAGTGGGAGTGTTTCCCGGTTTCGTCCTGTCATAGGCCGGAAGCCCGCAGATTATTGGGTTCTGCAGCACCTGCCGCACCCGGGTGTCGGTCCACAACCTGCCTTCCCGGGTGCGGTACCCCTGTTCGTTCAACGCAGCGGCTATCCTTTTGCTTCCCAAGCCTTCTTCCAGGTAGAGTCTGCACATTTCCTTAATTACCGCGGCTTCTTCCTGATCCACTTCCAGCGGTAAACCTTTTTTGGACTCGGATAGCCTGAACCCGTATGGAGGGCGGCCACCGGTCCAGCATCCCTGTTTGGCTTTCTGCCGCATAACATGAGACACGCGAATTCTGGTGTTCACACTTTCCGTCTCCGATTGCCACCCTTCGATAAACCGCAGGAGCTTGTCATACTGATCCTTAAGCTCCAGCTTTTTACCGCCAGGTACATCGGCGACAGCGATGACCTCGACACCGGCACGGTGAAACTGCCACAAGACTATCGGGTACTCCAGACTTTTGCGTGAGAGGCGGTCGGCCTTAAATACGAGCAGAATCTTAAATTTACCCATTAACGCGTCGGCGAGAACGTGCTGAAGGATATCCCTGTCGTCTTTGCTGTACTTAAATGCTGAAACGCCTTCTTCCGCGTATTCCTTTACAAGTTCCCATTCCGGATGTTGGGC
>NZ_JBNATZ010000132.1:0-6814 GCF_049701015.1 Desulfofundulus sp. | reverse complement strand
GTGGATGTCCGGCCTTACTCCGTTTGGCTACCGTCTCAACCTGTACACCCGCCGGCTGGAGGTAATCGAGGAAGAAGCCCAGGTGGTCCGGCTGATATTTGCCCTCTATGTCCACGGGCTTGAAGAGGACGGCATATCAAAAGACGTATCTTTCCGGGCTATCGCCAGCTACCTTACCCGCATGGGCGTACCCACCCCCGGGGGTGCAAAAAGCTGGCATTATATGACGGTGCGGAGGATAATCCAGAATGAGGTTTACATAGGGACCGTCAAATACCGCACCTCCCGCCGTGTGGATAATAAATACTACCCCAGGGCCCGGGACGAATGGATAGTGGTGGCCAACGCACACGAGCCCATCGTCGACCCGGAAACCTGGCTCCTTGCCCAGCAGAAGTTTCGTCACGGCAGGAACATTCCCAATGTGAAACTCGACTTCTCCCCCTGCGAGCTGGCCGGGCTGGTGGTCTGTGCCAAATGCGGCAGGCGTATGGTCCGCCAGTGTTCCGTTCAAAGCTACCGCAAAAAAAATGGGGAGATAAGCAAATATCACAAGGAATTCCTGTGGTGCCCCACACCGGGTTGTACCACCGTAAAGTACCGGGACGTCGAGGCCGCCATCCTGGAATACCTCAAAACACTGGGGAGCTTTAACGTGCAGAGGCTGAAAGAAATTTTCGGGGAAGTCTGCAGCAGGCAAAGGGAAGCCGCCGCCACCATCGACACTGGTGAACTGGTTGAAAAGAAACGGGCCGAGCTGAAACGCAGGTTGAAGTTCATCTGTGAGAAATATGAAGCCGGCATCTACGACGACGACACTTTCCTGGAACGGAAAAGTGAGATCGACAGGGAGCTGTCCATGCTGGAATCAATCCGCTCCCGGAAAAACCCCGAACCCGAACCGGAACGGGAGATACCGGTACTCCGCGAAAACATCAACACCTTCCTTGCCGCCTACGAAGCACCGGAAAACAAGAGCCTGAAGAACAAGCTGCTCAGGGAATTGATTTCCGCGGTCTACCTTGACAAAACCGGAAAAGGGAAGTTCGACCTGTCCATTTACCCCAGGTTTGCTTTCAATTCCGGGCCAACCCCGCAGAAGTAACCGGACAAAGACGCGGGGCAGCCCGAAGGCCACCCCGGTCAATTAATATTCAATTAATATAATGAGGTAACTGCCGACGAAATGATTGTGGCCCATACCAACGAGAATGAGTACAAGGCCTTCATCAGCAACAAGAAAAACGAGGCCCTGCACTCACGCATCATTGTCATGAAGATCCCCTACAACCTGCGGGTCAGCGACGAAATAAAGATCTATGAAAAACTCATCCGCCAGAGCGATCTAAAAGATATACATATCGCTCCCCACGCCCTGCGGGTGGCGGCCATCTTCTCGGTTCTCTCAAGGCTGAAGGAAAGCAAGAAACAGGGCATGGACATTGTGAAAAAGATGAAGCTCTACGACGGGGAGGATGTGGAAGGCTTCAAACAAAAGGACGTCACCGAACTGCAAAATGAAGCACCGGAGGAAGGCATGAGCGGAGTGGACCCCCGCTATGTGATCAACCGCCTCTCGTCCGCCCTCATCCGTACCTCCACCAGGTGCATCAACGCCCTGGATGTGCTGCGGGCGCTGAAAGACGGGCTGGACCAGCATCCTTCCATCACCAGGGAGGAGAAGGAACGGCTCTTGAACTTCATCTCGATTGCCCGCAAGGAGTACGACGAAATGGCTAAAAAAGAGGTGCAGAAAGCCTTCGTCTATTCCTACGAAGAGTCAGCCCGGATACTTTTCGACAATTATCTGGATAACGTGGAGGCTTATTGCAACGGGACCAAATTAAAAGACCCCATTACAGACGAAGAACTGGATCCCGACGAGAAATTGATGCGCTCCATTGAAGAGCAGATCGGTGTATCTGAAAACGCGAAAAAGAGCTTCCGGGAAGAAATTCTCATCCGCCTGTCCAGCTACGCCCGCAAGGGTAAGAAGTTCGACTACACATGCCACGAAAGGCTGCGGGAAGCGGTGGAAAAGAAACTGTTTGCCGATTTGAAGGACGTGGTCAAAATCACCACCTCCACCAAAACTCCCGATGCCGAACAGCTCAAACGCATCAACGAGGTCAGTAACAAGCTCATTTCGGAGTACGGGTACTGCGCCGTTTGTGCCAACGAACTGCTGAAATATGTTGGCAGCCTGTTGAACCGCTAGGGGTGAGGCTAATGTCCGGAAAATACATCATCTCCCGGGAAGACTGGTCGCTGCACCGCAAAGGAGAGATTGACAGGCAGCGTCACCAGGAGAAAGTCAGGGAGGCCATCAAGAAAAACCTGGCGGACATAGTCAGCGAAGAAAGCATTATCATGTCGGATGGGAACAAAGTGATCAAAGTTCCCATCCGTTCCATAGAAGAGTATCATTTCCGCTATGACCGCGGGAAGATGAAGCATGCCGGCCAGGGCGACGGCAAGAGCAAGGCGGGAGACATACTGGGCAGCGACCCCCAGCATGGAGGAGGCAAGGGCAAGGGTGGGGCCGGTGAGGAACCCGGCGTGGATTATTACGAAGCCGACATCACCATTGATGAGCTGGCCGAACTGATCTTTGAGGACCTGGGCCTGCCCAACCTGGAACAAAAGAAAAAACCCGAACTGGCTTCCGAATCGGTGGAATTTAAAGACGTGCGCAAGATGGGCATCTCCAGCAATATCGACCGCAAGCGGACCATCTACGAGGCCATTAAACGCAATGCCCTGCAGGGTAAAAAAGGGCTTTCCGCCATAACCAAAGACGACCTGCGCTTCAAAACCTGGGATGACACTTTCAAGTACGAATCCAGCGCCGTGGTACTGGCCATGATGGACACTTCGGGCAGTATGGGGCCTTTTGAGAAGTACATCGCCCGCAGCTTTTTCTTCTGGATGGTACGGTTTTTGCGCACCAAATACCAGAATGTACAGATCGTGTTCCTCGCCCACCACGTGGAGGCCAGGGAAACCACCGAGGAGGAGTTTTTCACGAAGGGGGCCAGCGGCGGCACACGCTGTTCATCGGTCTACAAGCTTGCCCTGGAGATCATTGAAAACCGGTTCCCGCCCCAGGACTACAACATTTATGCCTTTCACTTTTCCGACGGTGACAACCTGGCCTCGGACAACGAAAACTGCGTCAAGCTGGTTAATGAGCTTTTAAAGGTATGCAACCTGGTGGGTTACGGAGAAATCGAGGGCTCGTACTACTATACCAGCACCCTGCGTTCGGCATATAAGAAAATAACCAACCCCAGATTCGTATCCATTACCATCAAGGACAAGAAAGACGTCTATCCTGCCTTGAAAAAATTTTTCAGTGTAGGACCGGAGCAGGTGAGACACAAGGTGCCGGGGGCCTGATCGAAAAGCGCCGCCCTTGTAGGGGCGGCGTTCAACTGCGGTTCAGTCCTCCAGGTAATCCTCAAGTTTGATCTTTTCAAAACCCGGGATTTTAATCTTTTCGAAACGTTCCGCCGGGGCATTGAGCGGTACAGTTGCATCAATGCCCATTTTGTCACTCACACCGTCATCGCTGGAAGGATCGAGTTTGTTTCCATGTGCTCCGGGAATTATGATCACATCTCTACCGGCCTGGCAACGGGTAGCAATGGCCCATTCCACATCTTCGGAGTTAAAAACATCTACGTCTTTATCTACAACTACTACATGTTTAATTTCCGCACTGCTGGCAAAGGCGGCAAACATGGCATTTTTAGCCTCTCCTTCGTTTCTCTTATCGATGGCAATAACAGCATGATAGCGACACGTACCTCCAGGTGTTAAGTGCACTGCCTGAACAGTAGGCACTGCCTGCTTGACGATTTGGAAGAGACCCGCCTCCCGCGGAATAGCTCCCAGCAGCAAATGCTCCTTTGTCGCTGCCACGATAGTCTGATAGATTGGCTGGCGCCTGCAGGTAACAGCATCAACTACAATTACGGGCTTTTTGCTGGCAGGCCCGTAATACTTCGGATATTCTCCGAAAGGCCCTTCCATTTCACGCACCCCGGGCAGCAACCGCCCCTCCAGGACTATTTCCGCATGCGCTGGCACTTCTATATCTACTGTTTCACACTTGACTAACTGAAGGGGCTCTCCATGAAGGGCACCGGCAATTTCCAGTTCATCGACCCCCAAGGGTGTAATTGCCTGTGATGCCAGCAAGGTAAGGGGATCTGCGCCGATAACCATTGCGACTTCCAGCGGCTGATTATTTTCTTCCGCTTTTTGGAATATATGCCACAGGTGGCGGGGTAAAATCAGGATGCCCAGTTTGTTTGGACCCAGTACCTGAAGCCTGTGGATCGAAACATTACGAATCCCGGTTGAAGGGTCCTTGGCAATAAGAAGAGCGGCTGTGATATACGGCCCGGCATCCTTCTCGTGGTGGGTCGGGACAGGAAACATAGAAACAATGTCAATATTATCTCGTACAATAACTTCTTTGACAGGAGCGTGTTCTCTATCAATGAGACGGCACGGCACGGGATTGGCCTGAGCCCCGGCAAACCTGGTTACTACTTCAGCTATGCTTACACCCATAGCGTCGGCAATCATCTGCCTGGTGGATAAAATCCCGGCTACGACGGGCATGGAATAGCCTCTCACTTTCTCAAACTTGACCGCCCACTGCCCGTCCGCCTTCCCGGCCACGGCAGCCAATTCGAAAACCGGGTCAACTTCCCTTTTTATTTTCTTCAGATACCCCCTGGCTTCCAGCGCTTCCAACCAGCTGCGAAGGGTATGGTAACTCACTGTAATCATCCTCTTCCCTTCATAAAGCCTTCCGCAGTATGGCTATGATATCCTTTTCCGTAACCACTCGAGGATTAAACTTGAGCATACCATGTCCCATGGCATCCTTAGCCATTCCCTCAATCATATCCCCGGTTACTCCCACTTCTCCCAACCTGCGCGGCAAGGAAATGTCTTCCACCAGTTCGCGTACAGCTTTAACTGAACGTAAAGCTGCTTCTCTTAAACTCAAGCCCTTGACGTCCTCACCCAGGGCAATCGCTATTTTGCTAAACTTCTCCATCCTGGCTATCGCGTTAAACTCCATAACATAGGGCAGGAGAAGACCTATCGCCAGCCCGTGGCTCACGTGCGCGTGCCCGCTCAAAGCTGCTCCGATGGAATGGGTAAGGCCCAGCAAGGAATTATTGAACGCCATACCGGCTAGTAGACTGCCTAAAGACATTTTGGTACGTGCTTCTTTATCACTCCCGTTAGCCACTGCTGTCCTAAGGCTTTCTCCTATGAGTTCAATAGCCTTTAAAGCGAGCGCTTCAGCAGGCGGCTGTGCCTTGAGGGAGACATAGGTTTCTATGGCATGGGACAGGGCGTCAATCCCGCTCGCCGCGGTTACGGACGGTGGAGCTGTCACCGTAAGGAGCGGATCAACCACGGCCACTTCCGGTGCCAAAAAGGGACTGGAAATGGTTATTTTCATTCTATTTTCCCAATCCGAGAGAACGGCAAACGTCGTAACCTCGCTGCCTGTACCGGAAGTCGTAGGAATTGCGATCAGGGGTATAACCGGAGCTTTGGGGACCTTGTTTACACCGGCATAGTCCCTGATATGACCGCCGTTTTCTACTATAATTCGGGCCCCCTTTGCCGTGTCAATCGGACTACCCCCGCCAACCGCTAAAATCAAATCACATTTGTTTTCCTGAAAGCATGTAGCACAACGATGAATGGTTTCCAGGCCCGGATCCGGTTCAACATCATCGAAGACCACACTTTCTATTCCTGCGTCGCTTAAAATCTTCTCAACTTTTTCCAGAATTCCGGCTTTCCTAACCCCCTGATCCGTAACAACCAGAACACGCCTCGCATGGTAGTCGCGACACCAATCTTCTATGCCGGACAAAACACCAGCCCCAAAACAAACAGTGGTCTTCAGCTGGAACGTAAATACTTCCATTTTGAATTAATCCTCCCTCTCAGTTAAGGTTCTAACAAATAAAATCGCCAAGTCCTAATCTTTCCAATGTTTCTCGAGTGGGAATACCGTCCTCATTCCAGCCACGTGCAGCATAATACTCGTCAAGCATCCTGTCCAGGGGAGGCAAATTTTCAGCGGCTCCCCCGCTGCCCCGTTTCTGTTTAAGGATGCGGGACGGTAGAATATCATCCTTGCGGCTGATGCCGCATTTTACGTTGTAAAAGCGCTTCAAGTTGAAGATCCTTTCTCCTATTTCCATGAGTTTTTCCGGGGTGAAGTCAAAACCCGTTCCCAACTTAACCCATTCCGCCAGTTCCTTTATTCCGACACCGCCAAACAACAAAAACTTACATAAGGCAAGCGAGTCAAAAACACTCATGAGATTTTGAGCGAGGGCCACAAGTTTCCCTTTTCCCTCAACAGAAAACCGGTCAAACGGTTCGCTGAACCCCAACTCAGGCATGGCCACGTTGCGCTCAAAGGCATGGCTGAACCCTTCTAAATGGCATGCCCCCCTGTTTGCAGTGGCATATCCGAGAGCTATGCTATTGTACGCCCTTGGGTCGTGAGCGGGGAAACCCATACCCTTGACATGGATGGCAAATTCCTTTGCTTCTGGACCCAACTCATTAAGTAAAGTCTTAAACCCGCCGGCCAAAATGGCACCAAACCCCTTGTTCTGCCCAATCTGGTGAACGAGTTCAATCAAAATCCCGGGATCGCCCCACCGCAAAACCAGGCCGCCTGTTTCTTCCTTCCCAATAACACCACGCTCAAATGCTTCTATACTGAAAGCAATCAGATTCGCCGCATCTATGGTGTCTA
>NZ_JBNATZ010000131.1:4943-6847 GCF_049701015.1 Desulfofundulus sp. | reverse complement strand
TCTTTTTTCTACCCTCCACCTCTTTTCCCCTGCTACTTTTCCTACAGTAATTTTAGAAAAAGCCCGGTGTTGCCGGACAGGCTCCTAGTTAACCATTTCCTTTTAGAAAGGACACCAGCTCTTGCAGAAAATCCCCGGGTGTACCGATAGCAAAGTTCACCTTCCCTTTTAAATCGCTGTTCAGGAAATGCTTGTCCAGGCTTAACAGCCAATCTACCTTGCCAGATATGGCCGCCGCCAGTATTGGAGCATCCTTTTTGTTGATCAATGAACTGGCGTACTGCAGATCTTCACTGGCTGCATCCACTATCTTGAACGGCAGTGTCTTAAACAGGACGTAGTAGCTTTCCATACAACTCGGCAGCTTCTTTTGAATGTTCCTCAGTACCTCGCCCACTACGTCTTCGGATATACAGGGAACAATTATCCCTAACTCGGCCAGGGCCAGCACTTCATGTGAACCACCCGTACTTGAGGCAAGGGCAGCTATAATAACGCTGCTATCCAGAAACACCTTAATCTGTCTTATACTCATGGCTACCCTCTCTTAACTCGGCTAAAAGTTTTTCCAGGTCGATACCGTTTCTGGCCATTTCCTTGCGGACGGAAGCAGCAAGTTCCTTGACCGTTATCTTTTCCGGGGTAGCCACAATAGCCTTACCGGCCTGAAAGACTTCCAGGATTGTGTTCTCGTTGATTCCCAGGCGTTCTCTCATCTCGGACGGGATGGTAAATTGACCCTTCCCCCAGACACGCACTTTTTTAACAACGGGGTGGCTTCGCTTTGTCACTGTCCTTTCAGACATGCGGAATTCCACCTTTCAGAGTCTCTCTTAATTATATACTCTATCTCTATAAGGCAGAAATTACAACTGTTCCTGCAAACAAAAAACCCGGCAGAGCCGGGCAGTCTACTTCCTTGACATTATTGAGACTGAGGGTGAGCAATTAGATGGGGGAAAAGAATCTCCCCCGGCAGGTGAGGCCCGCAGTTATGGTATTCCTTGTCTTATTTTAGCAATTGCTGTTGGTTTGGACAAGGGACTCTGCGACTCATGTCGTCGGACTGTGATATTGTCACCCTGTAAGCGGTCTTTTAAAAATGTCACCATGGAGAGAGGAGACATTTTCTTGAGCAGGTTAATGGCAAAATGTGTCGAATACTTCCCCATCGAAACCCGGGAATAATTCCCCGTCTCTTTGTTCAAGCTAATGCTAAATGTTAAAAATATTACTATAAGGAGGAAAATCTCTTGTCCCGATATGCAAAAGCAATCGTGACGATTATGGTGGCTTTAATGGTCGGTGGATTTTACGCCGGCAAAATGTACCTGGCAACTGTTCATCCAAAACCCGCCGCCACTCACGCCTATTCCTCTCAACCAGCAGGGGGGAAAATGACCTCAGGTCCACATCATCCACAGGCAGCTAAACCGGCCAAAAATAAAGAAGGGGGGCAGCCGCCGGAAAGTGCCGGAGCAAACGATACCCAAACCGTTCAGAACACTACCTCCCTGTCCAATACACGTCACGGCTGGGGCATCAAACGCAACGAGAACCACCAGCAACCGGAAATGCCCCGGGAGATCAGGGAGCTCCTGGCACGATATGATGCCTACTGGATCGGTAGACCCGGTGAAAAAGTGCTGTACCTGACTTTCGACGAAGGTTATGAGAACGGGTATACGCCCAAAATTTTGGACATTCTCAAAGCCAACAACGTTAAAGCTGCCTTTTTTGTAACCGGGCACTACGTTAAAACCCAGCCGGAACTGGTCAAGCGTATGGTGGCTGAAGGACACATCGTGGGCAACCACACCATGAATCATCCCAGCCTGCCAGACATCAGCGATGAGGAAATCAAGAAAGAACTGCAATCTGTAGAAGAGCTTTTCACAAAGCTG
>NZ_JBNATZ010000131.1:0-4933 GCF_049701015.1 Desulfofundulus sp. | reverse complement strand
CCGCACCGGTTAGGGGGCAAGCCTATGGGCATTGACAGGGAAGAAGATGAAATACCTGCGCCCGCCCAAAGGAGAATACAGTGAGCGAACTCTGGCCGTAACCAGGCAACTCGGGTATCACAATATTTTCTGGAGCCTGGCCCTGGTGGACTGGGTGCCCATGCCCGGAGGCTCACAGGAAGCCTACCAATCGGTAATGGATAACCTGCACAACGGAGCAGTAATACTGCTGCACGCCATATCCAGGGATAACACCGAGGCCCTCGACCGTATCATCAAAGATGCCAAAGCCCAGGGTTATACTTTTAAAACGCTGGACGACCTGGTAGCTAAAAAATCTTAGTTTAGTTTCAATTTAAAGGATTAAAAGAGCCTGGCGATTTTAAAAACGCCAGGCACCTTTATTTTAGGGCAGAGCTAACGCTATCAACGGTAAACGTTTATCTGGTAGTCATAGACTATCCGGGAAATCTCGGCAATGCGCGCAAACCCTGTATCCACATCTGTTTCCCCTTTGGAAAGCACCACCAGAATGTAAGGATGTTCGGTGAAAATAATCCCCACATCGTTGGCCACACCCCAGACATCTCCTTCCTTGTGGGCAACCCGTACCTCCGGCGGAAGCTTGCCGGGGAGACCGACGTGGTAAATGGGGTTAGCCATATCATCCAGCAGACGTTCCCCCAAAGCAGGGTACTCGCGGCTGAATTCCAGCACTGCCTCCATATACCGGCCCATATCCCGGGCAGTGGTGATATTCTCGCCATTGGGGAACACGGTCTGTCCACCAAGGTCACGCATAAACTGGGCCACATTCTCCTTGCCCAGGTAGCGCACCAGCATGCGGTAAGCAATGTTGTCGCTGATGGTTATGGCAAGATTGGCCAGCACCCGCAGGGAATAGCTGTCACCGTCCCGGGCTGCAAACTGCAGGATACCGGCACCTCCCTGATAGTCCTGGCTGCTGTCATAAACAACCCGGTCATTCCAGTTCAACCTGCCCTGGGCTACGAGATGGTTCAAGTAAAGAACCACAGGTACTTTCACCGTACTGGCGGCAGTTATGGGCTCATCACCGTTTATATCAAAACTGGCCCCTGACTCCAGGTCCTTGAAGTAAATACCGTAGACTCCCGGCTGCTGGGACAGGTACGCTTCAAGCTGTGCCCGCAGTGGCTGGTAATCCGGCACCTGCTGGGAAAATGAACCCTTATTTTCAGTCGCCTGCGCAAGCGAAACCTGCAGCTCCGGGCCGCTCAAGGCACCTCCTGTACTCGCAACCACCAGACAGGGCAGGGCAATTAAGAACATGATAAGGCTCAACAAACGACGTTTTTTCACTCCCATACCTCCCCCGAACACAAAAAAATTACCGGCACAGCCGGATACCATTTAATAATTATCTAATTTTCTATATACACATCTCTATAAAGATTGTAATAAAAGCGTGGACGCAGGGCAACGGCCAATTGATGGGAAGACTGGCATCAAACTTTTCTTACCCCTGAACTGCTCCATGCCGGAGAGGTTTCCCGCCCAAAAAATTTACAATTTCCCCGGCAATTATTTTCGCTGCTTTCAGCGGTGCGGCTTCCGTCTTGCCTCCCAGGTGGGGGGTCAGGAGAACGTTGTCGAGTGTAAAAAAGGGGTGATCCGGAGACGGGGGTTCCGAAATTAAAACATCCAGTGCCGCTGCCCGGATTCTTTTTTCCTTTAACGCAAAGTAAAGGGCATCCTCATCTACCAGTTCACCCCGGGCGGTATTGATCAAGCAGGCCGATTTCTTCATCAAAGCAAGCTGGGGTGCGCCAATTAAACCGATTTTTTCGGGAGTGGGCCGGGTATGCAGGCTCACAAAATCGGAAGCCCGGAGGAGTTCTTCCAGAGTCACGGGCCGGCCACCCGCGGCCAAGATCTCTGCCGGAGCCACATGGGGACTGTACACGAGAAGTTTCATACCAAAAGCCTGTGCCCGAGCCGCCACCCGCCGGCCCACCTGCCCGAAACCGATAATACCCAGGACCCTCCCGGCCAGTTCCACCCCCTCCAGCCGGCTGCGGCAGTCGTAATGCCAGGCACCGGCCCCCAGGCGGCTCACCAGACGACAGACCTCCCCCATATTGCGGGCCAGAAAGAGCAAAAGGGCCATGGTTAAATCGGCGGTTGAGTCGGCCGCACGCCCCGGGGCATGCACCACGGGGATCCCCCGTTTCAAGGCCGCTCTCACATCCACATTCACCGGGTGCGCCCGGGCACAGGCAATCAGCCGTAACCCTGGTGCACTCTCGATTACTTCTTCAGTCACGGGCGCTTTATGAACCACCAGGATCTCGGCCCCGGCCAGCTTACCGGCCAGCTCCGCCGCAGAACCATAAAACTCTTTGACTCCTTTTTCATCACCTCGGGCAGGTTCAGTGGAAGAATTATCTCCCAAACCTGTCCTTAACACCGTTATGGTAACCGGCCACCCGGCCAGCAGAGCAGGCAATTCACGGTGCAATGCTCTCGCAGTAAGAGTCCCGTCATCCACAAGATACAGGTGCATGCCCCACCCTCCTCTCTGATTACCCATTATTGGAAATTCGTTTTCCAGATGATAAATCCTGCTTTATGATTAAGCGCAGGGACGTTACACTGCTGTGCTGGTGCAGCCCGGGAGCGCCAGCGCGGTTACCCGAAACTTTTCTGCCACACTGTACCCATAGGTTTTCTGGCTGAGTGTTTCGGGTTACCGGTAACGTATCTGGACGGCCGCGAGAACCCTGTTTTGGAACGAAGAGGACAGAGACCGGTTTTTGAGGTTAATCGGCTTCAAGTTGATCGAACAAAAGGTGCTTACTGTGTTTTCTGACACAGTGTTGTTGGGAAACCCGTTTTTGCTATTTGGCAGCAGGAATTTGGCAGCGGAGGAAAGAAAAGATGGGGGACAGTACTCCGAGCCGGAAGATATTTGATCAGGTAATGGGATCACTGAATCTAAAATCAGGGGGGATTGGAGGGATTTTAATTGAAATTGCTTAAGCGAGCGAAGCGGTGCAGCAGGTGGCCGGTGCCAGCGCATTGTCGGACTTTGACCGGATGCGGGAGAAGGTAGAGCGCCTGCAAGCGGAGGCCAGGGCGGGGAGTATGTTTTCTTCCAGCAGAAGGTCCAGTTTTTCTTTCGGGAAGATCAGGAGGTGAGAAGAAGATGACGATAGAGAAACGTTACCAGAAAAGATATGAAACAGGTGATACTCCTTGGGATATTGGCAAGCCTGATTTCAACCTCATTCAGACTGTGACTACGATGGCCATAAAACCTTGTAAAGCACTGGATATTGGGTGTGGAACTGGCGACAACTCCATATGGCTTTCCCAGAATAATTTCGATGTGATAGGTATTGATACTTCGGAAGTTGCAATACAAAGAGCTATAGAGAAAGCTTCAAAAGCTAATGTCAAATGTACTTTTATTGTGATTGACTTCTCTACAAACAAAATTGAGGGAGCACCATTTGGCTTTGCATTTGATAGGGGTTGTTTTCATTCATTAAATTCGGATGAAGAACGGAAGAGCTTTGCTGAAAATGTAGCTGCCCATTTAGAAGAGGGTGGCCTGTGGCTGAGCATTATTGGCAACGCCGATGAACGACGTGATGGTCCAGGTCCACCACAGAGGACTGCCAAAGATATTGTTAACTCTGTGGAGCCCTACTTCGAAATCCTTTCGCTCGTTTCAAGCCATTTTGGCTCTAACCACCCAAAGCCGCCCAGAGCCTGGGTTTGCCTGATGCGGAAAAGGCGTTTTGCATAAATGCCTGGAAGATCATTAATGACTGACCATATTGCGTTATTGGAAGGTGAAAGTCGTATAAGACGCCCAATGTAAAAAAATGTCCTGGAAAAAGGAAGAGCCCTTTAAAGGGCTAATTTTTCGTTCACACAAGTTTAGAAACCAAGAGGCCTTTTGAGCGAGATCAGCAACATATTGTTTAAAGATATAAGTCATAAAAAGTGAACAAAAGGGCACAGTTTTTCTTAAATCACCGAACCTTTTGCGAGGAGGGCTTGCAGGCGAAACAGATTATGAATACCGGCTATTTGTTTACACTGATCAACCTGGCTGTTTTTCTGGATACTGTGTTATACGGAATTATCGTCCCCGTGATGCCCTATTACGCCACCAGCACAGGCGCCTCCACCACTGAATTGGGGGTGATTTTTGCCGCTCTTTCCGCCGGCCTCCTTCTGGCCAGCGTCCCCGCGGGACTGCTCTGTGACCGTTACGGTTACAGGCCGGTCATGGTTTTTGGTATGGCCGGACTTACCATTTCCACGCTAATCTTCATGATGTCCCGCTCGGTATTGCTTTTAGTTATCGGCCGCTTACTCCAGGGATTAGCCGCAGCAGCCACCTGGTCCGCAGGCCTTGCCCTGGTAGCAGCTCTATACCCACCCCGTTTAAGGGGGGAGAAGATGGGGATGGTCATGACCAGCACCGGCCTGGGTACCATCATCGGCCCCGTGCTGGGTGGTACCCTTTACCAGTTCACCGGTTACGCCTTCCCCTTTCAAATAACGGCGGGGGCAGGGGCTCTGCTGACCTTTCTGCTCTGGTCCAGCCCCCTGCCCCCCAAAAAAAGCACCACCGGGCACCAGCCGCCCTGGCAGGAGCTTTTATGCAACCGGAACATTTTCTGGGGTGTGATTATAACTGTCACGAGCAGCTTCGGGTTTGGTATGCTGGAACCTCTCCTGCCCATCGACCTGCATAAACGTTTTGGCCTCGGCAGTGCAGGCGTAGGACTGCTCTTTGGCGCCCTGAGCCTCACCTTCGCTCTGTTCCAACCTCTCTTCGGAATCCTGTCAGACCGGCTGGGACGTAAACCATTGATTGTGGCCGGATTGCTCGGCACGGCAGTTACCGTGCCGTGGCTGGTCGTGGCGCCGACTG
>NZ_JBNATZ010000130.1:0-6886 GCF_049701015.1 Desulfofundulus sp. | reverse complement strand
GGTACTTGGGGGCCTACCCCTGGGAGAGTAGGTCGCTGCCGGAAAATTTTTAGCTTACCCCCGGGTTGTCCCGGGGGTAGTTAATTTTCTCAACTCTGGTGACTCTGCTCAAAGATACGGGGCAATTGCTTTATTCGGTGCTGCATGTTATCATAAAAACTGAGATTTTAACCACGGGGGGATCAGGTTTGGATCTGCTCGCAGAGCGGTTGACCGGGTGGCTCAGGGAACAGGTCGTTGAACGGGGTGCGCGGGGTTACGTGGTAGGCCTGAGCGGTGGTATTGATTCCGCTGTTACGGCTGTCTTGTGCAAGCGGGCCTGTCCGGATAACGTCCTGGGCATCATTATGCCCTGCTACAGCAATCCGCAGGATGCTGAAGACGCCAGGTTGGTGGCCACCACTTTTGATATTCCTTTTAAGGAAATTGTTCTCGACGAACCGTTTGCTCTCCTGGTTCGCCTTCTCACCGGTGAAGAATACGACATGGAGAAAAAAGATCTTTCGATTATAAATATCAAGCCCAGACTGCGTATGATCACGCTTTATTTTTATGCATCCCGTCTGCAGTACCTGGTTGCCGGCACGGGTAACCGCAGTGAGTTGACCGTCGGTTATTTTACCAAGTATGGTGATGGAGGGGTGGACCTTTTACCCATCGGTAACCTTGTTAAACGCCAGGTATATGAGCTGGCCCGGCACCTCGGAATACCACGGCGTATTATTGATAAGCCGCCTTCTGCCGGTTTATGGGCCGGGCAGAGCGATGAGAAGGAAATGGGTATAACATACCAGGAGCTTGATGAATTTATCCTTACCGGGAAGGCCGACGAGCGGGTGCGGGAGATTGTCAAACACCTGGCGGCTAAAAATGCCCATAAAAAGCAGATGCCGGTTATACCCCCGTTTTAATTGTAAGCAGGGCCGGGCCCCGTTCGCTGATATACTACTTTTTTGGGTGTAAGAAAGGAGGTTTCAGCGAGAGATGTCCGGTCATTCCAAATGGTCTACCATCAAGCGAAAAAAAGCCAGGGTGGATGCCCAGAGAGGAAAGATATTTACCCGCCTCTCCAGGGAAATTATCGTTGCGGCCCGTATGGGGGGTGGAGACCCCGACGCCAATCCCAGGCTGAAGGCGGCGATCCAGCGGGCTAAAGAAGCCAATATCCCCAACGAGAACATTCAGCGGGCTATTCAAAAAGGTACCGGTGAGCTGGGTGGAGCAGACTACGAGGAACTGATTTATGAAGGCTACGGTCCGGGTGGCGTTGCAGTTATGATGGAGATCATGACTGACAACCGGAACCGTACCGCTGGAGAGATACGGCACCTCTTCTCCCGTCATGGAGGTAACCTGGGTGAGGCTGGCTGTGTTTCCTGGATGTTTTCCAAAAAAGGCGTTATCGTGGTGGAAAAAGACGGCCTGGATGAAGATGAGTTGATGCTTACCGCCCTGGAAGCGGGAGCTGAGGATATGAGAACCGAAGAGGACGAGTTCGAAATTATCACTGCTCCTGAAGATTTTGAACAGGTACGCCGGGCCCTGGTGGAAAAAGGAGTCCCCATTGCAGAGGCGCAGGTAACCATGGTCCCTCAGAGCACGGTTAAGCTTGCCGGCAAAGAGGCGGAGCAAATGATGCGTTTGATGGATGCTCTGGAAGATCACGATGATGTCCAGGAAGTATATGCTAATTTTGAGCTTGAAGAATATTAAGGCCTGAAAGGGGAAAGCATGGTTCCGGAAAAAAGTGGCAATAATATAATCGACAACCACTGTTATTTTAAGGAGTGTCTGGAACCATGCTGAAAAGATGTTTCTATGCCTTTGCCGGGCTGCTGATCATGCTTGGTGTGGCCATCTCAGTCTACCTGGGGATGAGTTTGCTGGGAGAGCCATCAATCAAGCCCGGCCTGGCCATCCTCAGAGCCGGTGACCGCTCTGTCCTGCCGGTTAAGAGTGACACTTTTGTTCAGGAAGAGAAAGAATATCTTTGTGGTGACGTGCAAATAGTTTTCCTGGGGCGTGCTCCCCGGGAATTGATTGGATTGGACCGCGCAGAACTGGCCAGACGATATCCTGCCGGCCAGGGATGGAGCATAAAAGAGCAGGGCAGGATGTTGATATTAAGACAGCGGGTCCAGGATTTATGTCCGGAGCACAAGAATTACCGGCACCTGGGGATTCATGAGGGCTATCTGGCTGTATACGAGGGACCTCTCGGTTATAATGGAAAACTGCTCCGGGTTGAAAAACACATGCCTGTAGACCAGCTTCATCCCGATTTGCAGCTGAAGTTGCACAAGGCGGGCGATTTTAATCATCAGGACCCGGAGACACAGGCTATTTTGCGTGCGGAGCTGGAGTTCCCCTCCGAACAGGCGGTAAACGCCATGCTGGAAAACCTGGATGAAGCAGCAGAGTCCGGGGGTAATCCCGGACTTGATTTTTAAACTGTTAGCAGGAACCATGGTGGGTGGCGTGGAATTTTTTAGTGAGGAGAGGGCTTTATGCGGGTTATTGGTGTTGATCCGGGTACGGCCGTCACCGGTTATGGCATAGTTGAACTGCGGGGGAATGTGCTGAGAGCGGTAGCTTACGACTGCATTACAACACGATCCGATCAGCCTATGCCCCTGCGGCTTCAGTATCTTTACCGGCAGCTGGAGATGGTGCTCAAACTCCATCAGCCGGGACAATTTGCCGTGGAAGAACTCTTTTTTAACAAAAATGTTCGAACGGCCCTCGCCGTAGGACAGGCCCGTGGTATAGCCCTTCTGGCCGCCGTAAATGCCGGTCTCGAAATAGCCGAATATACTCCCCTGGAAGTCAAACAGGCTGTGGTTGGTTACGGCAGGGCAACCAAGGAACAGGTCCAGTATATGGTTCGGGCTCTTCTATGCCTGCCGGAGATCCCCAGGCCCGATGATGTGGCCGACGCTCTGGCGGTGGCTATCTGTCATGCTCACCGGGTCTCAGGCAGAGGTCATGTCCGGCTGACCGGTATCTAATGGAGGAATAACCCTGCATGATTGCCTTTTTGAGTGGTAAGCTGGTGGAAATACATGAGGACTCCATCGTGATAGATGTTCACGGCGTGGGGTACCTTGTCCGCATCCCCCTGTCCATGGTGAGTCAGCTTCCGCCAGAAGGGCATCCGGTACGCCTGTATACTCATTTTTTATGGCGGGAAGATGGGCCCGCTCTTTTTGGTTTTTCCAGCCGGGCGGAATTGGAAACCTTTCGCAGGCTTTTAAACGTGGCCGGGGTGGGTCCCAGGGTGGCCCTCTCCATTTTGTCTGTGGTGACTCCCGCCGCCTTGAGCCGGGCAGTGGCGGAGGAAAATGAAAATCTTCTTACAGCTGTCCCCGGTGTGGGCAGAAAGACGGCCCGGCGTATTATCCTTGAGCTGAAGGACAAACTGGGGGATGTGACTTCTGTGGTTGGCGGTTCAGAGAATACAGAGGACGAAGGGGAGGCTGTGGCCGCCCTGATGGCTTTGGGTTACGGTGAGGTGGAGTCCCGCCGGGCCGTGCGGCAGGTCCGCCAGCAGGTTGCTTCTGGTACCACAGAGGATTTGCTGCGGTCTGCCCTCCAGTGGTTGGGCAGGCAGAAAAAACCTTAACCGCTTGATGGGGGTGTTTACCCTTGGAGGAAAGGCTCCTTTCCGCTACTTTCCGGTCGGAGGACGGGGAACACGAATACAACCTGCGGCCGCGGCGGCTCGAGGATTTTATTGGCCAGAGAAAGATTAAGGAGAGTCTGTCAATTTTTATAAGCGCGGCCAGAGAGCGGGGTGAAGTGCTGGATCACGTGCTTTTATTCGGCCCTCCTGGCCTTGGTAAGACCACCCTGGCCGGTATCATTGCCAGTGAGCTCGGGGTGGGTATTCGCGTCACCTCAGGCCCGGCCGTGGAACGCCCTGGTGACCTGGCTGCGATTTTGACCAATCTGTCTCTGGGAGATGTTTTGTTTATTGACGAGGTGCACCGCCTGAGCCGGCCGGTCGAGGAAATACTCTACCCGGCCATGGAAGATTTTGCCCTGGACATTGTCATCGGTAAAGGTCCGGGCGCCCGTTCCCTGAGGTTGGAACTGCCCCGGTTTACTTTAATCGGTGCCACTACCCGGGCCGGCCTGCTCACATCGCCGCTGCGGGACCGTTTTGGGGTGCTTTGCCGGCTGGAATATTACGAGGTCAACGAGCTGGTACAGATTATCACCCGTTCGGCCCATATTCTGGGCATACCTGTAGAAAGGGAGGGGGCATTAGAAATTGCCCGGCGTGCCCGGGGTACGCCCCGGGTAGCCAACCGCCTGTTAAAACGGGTGCGGGATTATGCTCAGGTGCGGGCCGGGGGTGTAATAACCCGGGCGGTTGCTGTCCAGGCGCTGGAGTTTCTCGAGGTAGACCCCCTGGGCCTGGAACATACCGACCGGCGCCTGCTGCACATAATTATAGAGAAGTTTAACGGTGGTCCTGTGGGACTGGATACTCTGGCCGCGGCTGCCGGGGAAGAAGCGGGTACCCTGGAGGATGTTTTTGAGCCCTATCTGTTGCAAACAGGACTCCTCGCCCGTACCCCCCGGGGGCGGGTGGCCACTCCTGCCGCTTACAAACATCTGGGTTTGCCGTTGAAGAGAGATCCTGTCCAGATGAGCTTATGGTAAAATGAGAAATGTCCGTTCCAATCAAACAGGTGGTGGGATGTCCATGAAAATACTTCTGCATATCTGCTGTGCCCCCTGTAGCATCTACCCCCTGGACTACCTGCGCCGGGAGGGTCACACGGTTCGCGGCTATTTCTTCAACCCCAACATCCACCCCTATACAGAGTGGCAAAAAAGGAGGGAAACACTGGAGAAGTATGCGCGGGAACAGGAGCTCCCGGTAATTTTCGATGATGATTACCCTCTGGAGCAATTTCTGCAGATGGTGGTTTACCGGGAAAGCCGGCGGTGTCAATTTTGTTACGCCCTGCGCCTCCGGCAGGCTGCCCGGGTGGCCAGGCGGGGAGGTTTTGATGCTTTCACTACAACCCTCCTGGTGAGCCCGTTTCAAAAGCACGACCTGATCCGGGAAATCGGCGAGTCTGTAAGCGATGAGTTTGGAGTGCCGTTTTACTATGCGGATTTTCGTACCGGTTTCAAGGAAGCCGTTGCCCGCTCCAAAGAACTGGGCATGTACCGCCAGCAGTACTGCGGCTGTATATATAGTGAGAAGGAACGTTATTATCATTCTTCCAGAAGAAAAGGTGCAGGTGAAGAGAAATGATGGGCGGTTTGGGCAAAATGCTCGCTCTGATGGGTGTATTCCTGCTGGTTACCGGCGGCCTGCTCATGGTATCGGAAAGGCTCTTCCATCTGGGCCGCCTACCCGGAGACATCTTTATTCAGAGAGGTAATTTTACCTTTTACTTCCCTGTCGTTAGTTCCATTATCCTGAGCCTTCTCCTTACGTTAATCTTAAACCTTATTTTTCGGCGCTAGCTCCGGCAGGAAACTGGCAGAAACCTGTCGAACTTACCAGGGTGAAGGGAATTGTACATCCAGCAGGGGGTTTGTTTGGTGTTTAAAAAGCACTTGAGTTTGACTATCCTCCTTTTAGGACTCTGGGCCCTGGTGAGTTATCCCGCCTGTCCGGCTTTGGGGGAGGTCGTAGTGGCACCTCATGACGTTCGTGTGGGGCTGGTCCAAAAAGCAGCGAAGGTTGGTTTTTCGGTAACCGGAACTTATCAGTTGATCAATTACTCGACAAATAATATTGTTTCAGAAGTTACCCCCGGGCAGCGCTGGGACGTGTGCTATTCTCCGGGTGGGCTTGAGTTATACAGGGATGGTATTGAAATCGGTTGCTTTAAAGGGCCGCTTGGTTTGAGAGGTAGAGTATTGCAGGTAAGCGTTCTTGCGGCGGCGGGCAACCAGATAAAACGGGAGGGCGGCCTGTATACCCTGGGTGCGGGGGGTAAAAAAGTCCTGCTGGACAACCTGGCAGGTATGAGTGTAATAGGTGCCGGTGGGCAAATGAAAACAATTACTCCTGCCGGGGGACTGAATCTGGTTACCCTCTACCAGGGAGAGCAGGCCAACCGCTACAGGGGTGATATGGAGTTCCGCCTGGATGACAGGGGGATTACGGTGGTCAACCAGCTGGGCATTGAAGAATACCTTTACGGGGTGGTGCCGGCGGAGATGCCCGCCAGCTGGCCCGCGGAAGCATTGAAGGCCCAGGCGGTGGCCGCCCGCAGTTATGTCCTGGCCCAAATGGGTACCTACGCGAGCCAGGGTTTCGATGTGCTGGCCACCCAGGGGAGCCAGGTATACCGGGGTTACGACGGTGAGCATCCGGCTGCCAGCAGGGCGGTGGATGAAACCAGGGGCCTTGTGGTAACCTACCGTGGCCGGCCTATTAGTGCCGTTTTCCATAGTTCGAGCGGCGGGTATACGGAAAACAGCGAGGACGTATGGGTTAGCTGTGTGGATTACCTGCGTGCCAGGCCGGACCCGTTCGACCGCAACCCCCAGAACAAGCATTACGACTGGGTCAGGACTTACACTGCCGATCAACTCAAGGAACAACTGGCTGCGTCCGGCTATCGTTTCAGTCAAATTTACGACCTGGTGGAAATAGAGCGTACGTCCACCGGCCAGCGGGTTAAGTGCCTTGCGGTCAGCGGCCTGGGCCCGGACGGAAAGCCGTTGACCATCCAGATTGGCAGGGATCCCCTTAAAGCGAAGGCTGATGAGGTACGCCGGGCTCTCGGCTTAAAAAGTGCCTGTTTTACCATGGAGAAAGTCATGACGGCTGAGGGGCCAGTGCAACAGCAAAACGCAAGCTGCAAGAAATCTTCCAGAGTAAATTCCTGTTGCTGCCGCAGCTTTTTCTGGA